>JBAZBT010000019.1:0-11403 GCA_041671345.1 Candidatus Micrarchaeia archaeon | reverse complement strand
GGGACATATGGGTCGTTGTCAGAAAAAATGGCAACAAGCCTGGGGCACGCCCTTTTCACGGCAGCAAAATCAAATGGCTTTTCAAAGAAATTGTCCAGGATGGAAAATTCCCCTCCCAGCTTCCCTGCAAAACCAGCCACCAGCACCGCGCCAGCCACTTTCCCCTCCGCGCGCTCAAGGTGCCTCAGGATGGCGGTGCAGCCGAGCGAATGCCCCACAAGCACGCAGCCCTCGCCCGCGCCGCCAACCTCCCTGCCAATCGTTGCAACCCACTCCCTGGCCTTCGGCGCGCCAGGGGAAGGCATGGCAGGCACGCTAACCTCGAATCCCCTGGCTTCCAGCTCCCGCTTCAGCCACGGGCGAAAGCCGCTCATGGGCTCCCCGCCGTATCCATGGACGATTACAACTTTCATCAAATCCCCATCGCCTTCCCAACTTCAGCCGCGCTTTTTACAATCAGGCCCGGCCTGTCGCTTTTGGGCGCGCGGGCGACGTCTTTCCTTTTTGCCACGCCCGTAAGCACCAGCACGGATTTCATGCCGATTCTGTTCGCCATCCTGATGTCGATATCCAGCCTGTCGCCCACAAAAGCGCAATCCCGCGCCTTGATGCCGTGCATCCCGAGCAGTTTCCTGATGAGGTAAACCGACGGCTTCCCGACTATCGCGTCCGGCTTCCTTCCGCTCGCATATTCAAGGCTTGCGGCAATCGCGCCGCTTCCAGGCGAGGCGCCGAACTCGCGCGGGATGGTCGGGTCGCTGTTTGCAAGAATAAATTTTGCGCCGGCATTCAAATTCCGCAAGGCAGCATCCAGTTTCCCATAGGTGACCTGCCTGTCCAGCCCGCACGCGACAATCTCCGCGCCCTTTCCCACGATTTTCGCGCCGGCTTCCGCCTCCAGCTCATCTTGGAATCCCTGCTCCCCCACTAGGCAGATGCGCCGCCCCTTCCCGTATTTCTCCGCGATATAGCGCGCGCATCCGAACGAAGCGGTCATCACGTCCTTCACGCCCGCGCGTATGCCGTAGGCGGCAAGGTGCCTTGCATACTCAAGCCTGCTTTTCGTGGCATTGTTGGTGAGGAAAAGCACAGGCATCTTTTCCTGCAGGCGCGCAATCTCGGCTGCAACGCCCGGGATTCCCCGCGCGCCCAGGTAGACCACCCCGTCCAGGTCGAAAACGATTGCTTTTGGCATGGGCTAACCAGGGCAAAGAACAAATAAAAAAGAGCGCCCCGGCCGGATCGCTGAATGCGAAGCATTCGGCGAATTGTCGTCCGCAGGACGACAAGTCCGTCAATTTCCGCAGAAATTGGCGGGATGGGGGGGGCGCCCGCTAAGAGAAGGACGCCCCGACCGTGCGTAGGTCTGGGCGACCTACGCCCAAATTCCCACGTCGAAGAAAAAAACGGCTTCCAAGCGGAAATGCTGCGTTTAGCCGGACACACAGTGCATTTCCTAGGAAATTCAGATTATGTTTATATACTGCTGGCGACACTATTTTACCATGCCTCCGAGCGCACCTAAGGCACCCGCCGAGCCGGAATGGGACTTGCTGCGGCAGAAAAAGCCAACGCTTAGCACAGAGCATATTGAATGCATAGCTGAGCTTTCCGAAGCATACTTGCAGCCCGAGGCAACCGAATTTTCGGAAGAGGATTTGATTTCAAACCTTCAAGCCCTATGGAAGCTTTCCACCAAGGGAAATGCCAGGATGAAGGCGGGGCATGCAAGAAAAATCATTGGCATGGTGGCAGCGATATGTTCTACAACTGTCATCCCTGATACGACCAAGCGCGAATTGAAGAAAAATACTGTGGAAACCGTACAGCGCACTTTCCACGGAAAAAGCGATTTGCTTGAGCCCGAAGGGCCAAATAGGCTCAGCATGTTCGGGAAAGCCAGGGCGGCAATATTCGGGAAAGACAAAGCGAAAAAGGCATGTGCAAAACTTGAGAAACTCGTCAAAAATTTATCCAAAGAACTTGGCAAAGCCGTGGCTGCCAAAAATAAGGAATATCATAAACGCGGTGGCATAGGTAACAGTGATCCGAAATACCAAGCGATGATTGAGGAAATGGTAAAATATGACTGCCAATCCACTGTAGTGGAAAATATTTATAATGAAATACCGATGGAATCTAAGTTTAAAATCCGGGCGAAATCGGCGCTCGCAGATTACATATTCACTGGTTTTGATACAAGCATGAAAGAAACTGACTCAGCAAAGGCTCTGATGCGATATGCAAGAATCGGGAATAAATATAGGGACGATCTTGAAGAGCTAAACAACCCCGAACTTATCAAAAAAAGGAAAGGTAAGACACTACTATTCGGAAGGCCCCCCTTTGCTGTTCAACAACGCGTCTATAAGAATATCAGAACGAACATGGAATTTATTGAGCGGGATAGGGGAAGAGAAGGTGCAAGCAACTCTGTCGCATATGAGACTGCCTCGGAATGTGAATTGCTTGTGGAATGCGCAAAACTGGTAAGAAGCAACACCCGGTCTCCCTATGACGAATATGAATTGGATTTCAGGGAGATGGCCTTCAAGGAATTGATGCGAGAAGCAAATTATCTTTTTAATGACACAGATGTTGCCAAAGGAGCGCTGATTTGGGCAAAGACGCTGGAGAAGCTATCGCCTGAGTTGTATGAAAAAGAAAATATCGATAACCTCTTATGGAAAGCCTGGGAGGGCGAAATAAAAAACCATGCCGCAGCGGCAAAATACGGGCTCGGGTTGTTCCTCGAAAACACGCTTAAAGAGATAAGAGAGAATTGCCCCCAATTTGCGGATAGGGCTGACCGGCTGGCTGCCGATATATTGGAGGGCCGGATAAAGGGGGGCATATCACCCGAGCAGGTCAAAAGGTCGCTACTAATCCTTGAATTCGGAGATAATAAGAATGTCGAGAACCTAAGCTTCAATGAGATAAAAAAGCAATATCGCAAATTAACCCACAAGTTTCATCCCGACAAGCATCCCGGGGCAAACGCCGAAGAGCTTGAAGAGCTCAAGAAAAAAACACAAGACCTCAACGAGGCTTACGCTCTTTTGAACGCGACCAAGAAGTCGCATGAGGAAAATACGTAGTGGCAGAGTGCTGACTTTTAATAAATGTCCCCAATAGGTTGAACCCGACACAGAATTCAGCCATCGTTCCCTTCTTTTTAGCTGCTTTTTCCCTTTGAATTCAACTTTTGCCCGAGAAAGATTCAACGAGATAGAAAGGCTGGGCGTAGGTCTTGCGGAACTACGCCCATCACCTCGATAAAAACGGGATTCGAACACTTCACGTCGTAGAAAAAACTGAAAAAAGCCGTATCGCCCCGACCGGGATCGACCGCCAAGCGGGCGAGATTTTGCCAGCGGACAAAACGGTCGGGCTGGCGCTAACAGGAGTTAGCGCCTCGACCGGGATTCGAACCCGGGTCACCAGATTATTGCTGCCCTTTTCCGTGAACGCTTTTCGAAGCGTCGAAAAGGGTTCATCGACAATCTGGGATGCTGACCACTACACCATCGGGGCAACGGTTCTTCCTGTTTAAACGAAGAATATAAAATCCCGCCAGTGTGATTTGTTCGAAACGCCTTGACCCGTGGGGGTTTGGGCGGTGACGGACTAAGGGGGCGGAGCCCCCTTGGGCTGTCATTGAACACACAACATCTTGATGACTGCCGACACAATCGTCGGAGGCCGCGTTTTCCGTGACAGCATTCTGCTTTCGCAGAATGATGCGCATTTCCGCCGAAGCGGAAATTGCGACGCTTTTCGGCACGCCGAAAAGGGTTCTTCTACAGCCAAGCACTCTACCAGGTTGAGTTATGGCGGGATCAAGGATGGATAGATGGCAAAATATATAAAAAGCAGAGCCAACGCCAGGCGGCGCCATTCGCGGTTTCCATCCTGGCAATGCCCGATTCCAAAAAAGCGCCGGGCGCGCTTTTTTAACCCTTCAGCGCGCAGGGGTTGCCATGACGCGAAGGTGCGACAAATGCAGGGCGCCGTACGAGTCCGGCGCCGAGTTGGGCGGGCACGACTACTGCATGACCTGCTACGCCCAGCTCAAGCAGGAGGAAATGAGGAAGCGCCTCGAGGAGGAAAAGCGGCGCCAGAAGCAGCTGGACGCGAAAAAGCACTTCCTCCACCTGGATTACATGGCGCAGGACAAGGCGCGCATGCAGCGCTCGCACGAGGCGGCGGAAGAGGGGCGCAGGCAGGAAGCGCTGCAGGCCTCCAAACGGCGCGAGGCGATCGAGGGCGTCATCAAAAGGAAAAAGCCGGATTATGGCCCGCCCAAGAACAGGGTGATAGGCGAGGAGCTGCAGATTTTCACCCCGCTTGGCAGGGGGAAAAAGCCGGCGCCTGCAATCCCCCAGAAGAAAAGCGCGGGCGCGGGCACGTATTCCCTGCCTGTGGCGCAGCACAGGAAAACCGAGGAGAAAAAAAAGGCCAAGCCTTTGGCAAAGCCCCTCGAGCCGGCGAGCCTTTCGCTATCCGTCGCAGCCGGCCTGCCGGTTTCGCTCTCGGTCGGGCAAAAGCAGGTGCAGGTCGCCCTGCTCGGCAAGAACGCGTCCGCCGCGCCCATGGCGGTCTCGGTCGATGCGTCCGTGCTCGACTCCCAGAAAAGCCCCATCGCCTCGAAGCCGGAGCCGCGCACCTGCACCATCGGGCCGGAAGGGGAATCGCAAATCAAGGTGGCGTTCGACCTGCCCGAGGACGCGGCGCGCGGAATGCTGACATTCACCGCGCTTCTGAAGGAAAACGCAATCTACATAGGGGGCAAGCAGGCGGCCGAGAGCAATGCGGTCTCCCTTTCCTCGCAGGTCAAGTCCCCAATGGACCTGCAGTACAAGCAAGGCAGCGCCGCATTCGAGCCGGGCGCGCTCGTCCTCACGTTCCAGAATGTCGGGGAGAGCGGAGGCATCCTGGAAACATCGTCGTCAGTCACATGCTTTTCACAGGGGGGCGAGGGCAGGAAATCAACGCTTTCCGCCCGCACCAAGGTGAAAGGCGGGGAAAAGGGGATCAGGCTCGCCTTTGCCCCTGCCGAGGGGATGCAAATCTCCCGGCTCGAGCTTAGCATCTCCGGGACGGACTCCAACGGCAAGCCCTACTCGCTGAAAAGGAAAATCGGCGCGGAAAAGGCGCCTGGCGATGAAGGGGAAGGCAAGGGCGGAAAAGCCGGGGCCCAGGGCTAGGGGAATGAAAATGAAAAAGCCAAGGGAAGCGCCTATCCGCTTTTCCTGAAGAACGCAAACCCGCCTATTACCCCTATGAGGGCGGTTGGAAGGCAGCAGCATGAAAGCGCGCTTGAGCCTCCCGCCCCGACGCCCGTGCCGTTCCCTGCGCCTCCCAGGAGGTCTGCGCCTGGCACGGCTGCAAGCACGGAGTTCGTGCACTGCTTGCCGACTGCGCTAAGCCCGTCCGGGCAGCCGCATTTCACCGCGTTGTCGAGCAAATACCCGTTCGTGCATTCCTTCGGCAGCGTGGCCGAGCATGAGCCGTCCTTGGTGCCGTCAATGCAGACCACCCCGCAGGTTTCGCCGTCCCTTGTCTGGCCTACCGGGCAGTCGCACTCGCTTGCCTTGTCCACAAGCACCCCTCCCACGCACTTCTTCTGCTTCTTTGCGGAGCACATGCCCTCGGGCACGCTCACGTCCCCGTCGGTGCACGGGATGAACTCGCAGAATATCCCGCCTGCCGCAACTTTCTTCCCTGCCGGGCAGCCGCATTTCGTGGCGTTTGGGGCATAATTGGCCCCGCCCACGCACACATTGGGCTTTGCAATGGCGCAGCTGCCGGTGAGTGTCCCGTCCACGCACTTTGCCTGCACGCAGACCGCAGCATCGCCGCTGCCTTCCTGCACCCAGCCCGGCACGGTCTCGCACTTGCACTTTGCAACGTACACCTGCAGCGTGGGCGCGCTTATGCTTCCCGTGCAGTAGCCGCCGGGGTTCAGCGTCGAGCATTTGCCGTACTGCGTGCCGTCGGCGCAGCTGCCCACGGTGATGGCATGCGCCATGCCGGACGCCAATGCCACGAAAGCCAGGATAAATGCAAAACGCCTCATCATATCGCCTCATGCGCCCTTTTCAGTTGAAATAATAAAAAGCTAATCCCCAATCAGGCTATTTTCGCGAAGAAATAGTCCGACATGAACTCGGCGTATTTTTTCGAAAGCAGCCTTTCCGCCCCGGTGACCTCGCAGCGCGCCATCGCCTGTTCCATGTTTTCAGGGATTCCCGCGCCGTGCGGGTGGCGGCATGCGTGCACGAGCGCAGGCAGCGCGTCGCGCATCCCCCTTTTCTCGACCGCCACCATCCTGTCGTGCTCGATGTGCATGTTGAGCGCGGACCTGTGCTTTTTCACGAAAGACTCGCAGTCCCGCGCAAACCTGACGGACGGCCCCACCGCCTTCTCGACCGCGGGCAGCTCCCACCTGTCAATCTCGAAAAGCACGGCGCACTCGGCCCCGTCGCTCCAGTGGTAGCAGCCGAACACCGAGAAGCCCTGCTCGGAGAGCCTCCTGGAAAGCGCCTGCGCGGTCTTCCTGAGCTGCGGCCAAAGCACGTCCGGCACCACCTTGGGCGCGCTGAAGCGCACGGCAAGGCATTTCGTCCCCCGCTCCTTCATCGCCTTGGCGATTTCGCGCGGGCTCCTCACGATTTTCCTTGCGAAGAAGAATTTCTCGGACGGCGCGGCAAGGAAGCGGCGGCACTCGAAAATGAAGCGCGAGAGCGAGGTATGCGCCACCACCGCCGCGACATTCCTGTTCGGGTCGGTGGGGTCCACCACGATGAGCGGCGCGGATGCGAACTTCCTCTTCGCGGCGCCCTCCCCCAGGCGCTTCTCGGTGTCTATGGCCGGCGCATGCCATGCGGACGCCTCCTTCATGAGCGCGGCGAGCGAGCCGTAATGCGCGATGAGAAGCTCGCAGAGATAGCCCGAGAACCCCTCCACGCGAAGCTCCGCCCCGTAGATGCCGAAGTTCTTCATGAAGCGCTTGAGCAGCCGCACGTCCCCCTTTGCCGCCGCGCCAAGCTTCGCATTGATGTATGCCGTGTGCAGCTGCGAGCGGTCCACGGACGAGCCGCGCTCCGAGATGTCCCCTATCTTGTAGGCGGGCACGATGTCCGCATGGTAGTCGCGGTAGAAAACCTGGAGGTACGGGTGCTCCGCATAGCGCGCCGACACGCGCATGCCGGAAAAAGCGCGCCTTGCGTACTGCATGCCCATCATGGTCATTTCATGGTGCGGATAATGGCGCGGGAAAAGCATGAAGATGTCGAACTCGTTGTTGCCCGCCAAATTCGTCCCCTTGGCAAGCGACCCTGCCAGGCGCACTTCCACCGCGGGCGGCACCACGCGCTCAAGCTTTTTCGCCATCGCAGATGCGGTTGCAAAGCATTCCGCGGCCTCGCGCCTGCTGGGGGTTATCTTTGGGAGGATTTTTGCAAAGACTGCGCGCGCTTTCGCGCCATTGTCGGGTTTCACATGAGCCCTTTCTCAGGCTTGTTTAAAAACGATTGCTCCCGCCCGGCGGCTTCCTGTTCCCTCTTCGCCGGAGCACTCGCCGCCCGCCCTGCTGCCGAAGGAAGCCCTCATGCTTTCTTCGCCGCTTCCCAGTCCTCGTGGAATTTTTTTATGCCCGCGTCCGTCAGCTTGTGCGCGAACATCCCCTCCATGATGCCCACCGGCACCGTGGCGATGTCCGCCCCCGCCGCCGCAGCCCTCGCCACGTGCGCGGATGACCGCACGGACGCCACAATCACCTGCGTCCTGTAGCTGTAGTTCCTGTATATCCTCATTATCTCCTCGACAAGCGCCATCCCGTCCTCGCCGATGTCGTCCAGCCTTCCCACGAACGGGGAAACGTACGTGGCGCCCGCCTTGGCAACAAGCAGCGCCTGCGCGGGGGTGAACACGAGCGTAACGTTCGTCTTTATCCCTTTTTTTGAAAGCTGCCGCACGGCCTTCAGCCCTTCGGGGGTCATGGGCACCTTCACCACGACATTTTTCGCCCACGAGGCGAAAACCTCGCCCTCCTTCACGATGTCATCTGCGCGCTCGCAGTTCCCCTCGGCGGAAACAGGCCCGTCCACGATTTTGCAGATTTCTTTCGTCACGTCCTCCTGCTTCCTCCCCGACTTGAGTATGAGCGAGGGATTGGTGGTGACCCCGTCCACCATGCCCATCCCGGCATACTCCCTTATCTTTGCCGCGTCAGCCGTGTCAAGGAAAATCTTCATGTTGCCACCCCATATCCCGGTTTCTCTCCGTCAGCCGCCTTCCTGCATCCGCCCCTTCCTTGCAATCTCTTCCTTCGCTGCTTTGACGATGCCGTCTTTGGAAAGATTGTACTTCGCCAGCACTTCTTTCCCCTTGCCGGACTCGCCGAACTTCATCTCCATCCCCATCCTTCTCACGCGCACCGGGCAGGCATCCGAAAGGGCCTCGCACACCGCGCTTCCCAGCCCGCCCTTCACCTGGTGGTCCTCCACCGTGATTACCGAGCCGCACGCTTTCGCCAGCCTTTCCAGCGCCGGGGCGTCAGGGTGCGAAATGGTGTGCATGTTTGCGACTGCCGCGCTCACGCCCTGCCTTGAAAGCTCTTCTGCGGCGGCAAGCGCATCGTAAACCAGCCTTCCGGCTGCAATTATGGCGACGTCCTTCCCCTCGCAAAGCAGGTTCATCCTGCCGACGGCGAACGGCGTCTGTTCCGTCGTGAAAGTGGGCGTCGCATTCCTGGTGCACCTTATGTAAAACGGCCCGTCCTGCTTCCATGCGGCACGCACCGCCTTCCTCGTCTCCTCGAAGTCGCAAGGGGAAACCACCGTCATGTTGGGGAGCGAGCGCATCAGGGAGACATCCTCCAGCGCCTGGTGGGTCGCCCCGTCCTCGCCCACGTCCAGCCCAGCGTGCGAGCCCTCTATCTTCACGTTCGCATTCGCATAGCAAATCGCGGTCCTTATCTGCTCCCAGTTCCTGCCGGGCGAAAACACCGCGAACGCGCCGATGTAGGGCTTTTTGCCGGAATATGCCAGCCCCGCGGCAACTGACGCCATGTTCTGCTCCGCAACGCCCACCTGGAAAAACCTGTCCGGGAATTTCCCCGCAAACTCGGAAAGTTGGACCGAGCCTGAAACATCCGCGCAAAGCGCGACCACCAGCGGGTCCTTCCCGCCGATTTCCGCAAGCGCCGCGCCAAACCCGTTCCTGGTGGCGGCTTTTTTCAAGTCGGGCGACCTGATGCCAAGGAGATGCATTTCATCGTTGAGTGCAAATTCCATCTATTCCGCCTCGATTTTCCGCCTCTCCGCTTCCAGTTCCTCAAGCGCTTTCTGCGCTTCCTCCTTCTTTGGCGTGACCCCGTGCCATTTGTAATTGTTCTCGGCGAACGACACGCCCCTGCCCGGCACCGTCCTTGCAATTATCATGGTGGGCTTCCCCTTTGCCGCCCTCGCCCCCTCAAGCGCGCGCATCAATGCGGCATAATCGTGCCCGTCTGCCTCGATTGCATGCCATCCGAACGCGCGGTATTTTTCCGCCATGTCGCCAAGCGGCATTATGTCCTCCGTGTTCCCGTCTATCTGTATGTAGTTCCTGTCGCAGACCGCCACCAGGTTGTCAAGCTTGTACTTTGCCGCAAGCATCACGGCCTCCCAGGTGCTGCCCTCCTGGTGCTCGCCGTCCGACATCGCGCAGTACACGCGCCATCCCGCCTTGTCCATCTTCCCGGAAAGCGCCATGCCGCACGCGATTGCGAGGCCCTCGCCAAGCGGGCCCGACGAGCTTTCAATGCCCGGCAGCCTGTGCATGCTCGGGTGCCCCTGCAGGCGGCTCCCAAGCTTCCTAAGCGTGGAAAGCTCCTCGAGAGGGAAGAAGCCGGCGCGCGCCATCGCGGCGTAGAGTATGGGGCAGATGTGCCCGTTTGACAGGACGAACCTGTCGCGCCCCTCCCACCCCGGCTCGCCCGCGCGGTAGCTCATCTCGTGGAAAAACAGCACGGAGAAAACGTCCGCCATCCCGAGCGGGCCGGCGGTGTGCCCGGACTCGGCCGGCAGCAGCATGCGCACGACGTCCTGGCGCATGGAGTTTGCCATGAGCCTGAGCTGCTTGGCGGTTTCCAGTTTCATGTGCAACTAATTGGCTGGAGAATTTAAAAAAGCGCCACTGCGCCTTAGGCGTTGGCGCGCGCACCAGCAGCGAGGGCGAAAGCAGGGCGTCATGTCCGCACATTGACGCTGACCGGGATGTTGATGGTTTCCGCAGTCCCGCTCTCCTCGCCAAGCGCAGTCAGCGTTATCTGCGAATTGTAGATGCCGGCGGCATCCCATGTGGCGTTGACCGACACGGTGAGCGTGCTCCCCCTCGGGTTCGCTTCAAAAGTTGCCGACGGGGACATCCCCATCGTCACGTCCGTGAAGCCCCAGTTCTGCGACGGCTCCACCGACACGCCCTCGGCAGACACGCGGGTCACCGTGAATTGCGAGCTTCTCGCCTCCCCCGGCGCCATCACTATCGCGACCGAGTGCTTGTCCACGTCCACAAGGTACGGGTATATCTCCACATACGCGCCCTTCGAGGTCACCCTCATGGGGTATTTGCCCGCCTTTGCCGGGAACTGCCCCGTAAGCGAGGCGCCCGAGTACCATGACACGTCCGTGCCGTTCACGTTGATGTTTATCCCGTTCTGGGCCGCGAGGGGCGAGCTTGCCGGCGCGCCGATGTAGGTGTAGTTGGCGTTGAAAACAGTGTCCCCCGGCAGGGTTATCACCACCTTGCGGGTGGCGCCGTCCCCCTGCGCATAGACCGAGTCTGCCGCCTCGGCAAGCTCCTGGACCGACAGGCGCGCATCGTCATAGTTCTGCTGCGTCTTTGCGTCCGTCAGCATGGTTGCCGACAGGAAAAAGAACAGCACCACTACAACCATCGCAACCCCCAATATGATGATGAGCTCGGTTGCAGCCTGCCCGGATCGCGCCATGCCGGGCTTACTCGTGCGGGGTTTAAATAGTTTCCATGCCCAGTGCATCCATGCTTTTTTCAGGCGTTGCAGCGTATTTTTCTGAAGTGGAGGGGACTGCCTCGCGGCTTGAGATGTCCGGCATCGTAGCGAAGCTCCTTTCCAAGGCAACCCCCTCCGAGGCGCGGCAGCTTGTCTACATCATGGAGGGCAACGTGGCGCCCGCGCACGAGGGCATCGACGTGGGCATAGGCGAAAAATTCGCGGTCCGCGCAATCGCCAGGACCTCCGGCTACGCTGAAAAGCAGGTGGCGTCGGGGGCAAAGAAAAGCGGCGACTTGGGCACCACGGCGGAGGCGCTCCTTGGCAAAAAGGCGCAGCTCTCGCTTTCATCGTCGGAAAACACGCTCGGGAAAGTCTCCGCCTCA
>JBAZBT010000018.1:0-12086 GCA_041671345.1 Candidatus Micrarchaeia archaeon | reverse complement strand
AACGAATTGTAGTAGGAAAACACCGTGAGCGAGATTGCAGCCATCATGGCGCCCAGGAAAAGTATGGAGGCGATGAGGTTCCTGCTCAGGAACTGCTCCTTGGGGTCGCGGGGGGGCATCTCCATCTCGGTGTGCTTGGGGGGCTCCGCCCCGAGCGCGAGCGCCGGCGGGCCGTCCACCATGATGTTTATCCAGAGTATCTGCAGCGGAAGGAGCGGGATGGGAAGCCCGAGCGCGGGCGTTCCGAACATGAGAAGGAGCGCCGCCACGTTAGTGGATATCTGGTAGCGCACGAATGACTTTATGTTGTTGTAAGTCGTCCTGCCGTAGCGCACCGCATGCATGATGGATGCGAAGTTGTCGTCGGTAAGGACGATGTCGGACACCTCCTTCGTGACGTCTGTTCCCGCGAGCCCCATCGCGATGCCTATGTCGGCCTTGCGCATGGCCGGCGCGTCGTTCACCCCGTCGCCGGTGACCGCCACCACCTCGCCGCATTTCATGAACATTGCCACTATCCTGTACTTCTGCTCGGGCGTGACCCTGGCGAACACTGCCGAGGAATAGATGGCCCCGTAGAGCCCCTCGTCCGTCATGCCGTCGATTTCCGAGCTGTCGTATGCCTTTTGCCCGGGGGAGAGGAGGCCTATTTCCGATGCGATTGCGCGCGCGGTGGAAATCGAGTCGCCCGTGAGCATCACGACTTTTATGCCTGCGGACTTGCAAAGCGCGATTGCATGGGACACTTCCGGGCGCGGCGGGTCGTGCATTGCCACAAGCCCGACGAGCACCAGGCCGCGCTCGGTATTCTGCGGCGCGTACTTGCCCTTTTTCCCAAGCGGGCGGTAGGCAAGCGCAAGCACGCGCATGCCGTCGTTGCCCAGGGCCTCGGAGTCCGCAGCCATTTTCTTGCGCCATTTGCGGGAGAGGGGCGCCTCGCCGCCCTGGAGCAGTATGCGCGTGCAGCGCCTGAACACCTGCTCGGGCGCGCCCTTCACGAATGCCATCCTCCCATTGCCGTACCGGCGCACCGAGCTCATCATCTTCCGGTCGGAGTCGAACGGGAGCTCGGCAACCTGCTCGTAGGACGACCTCGCAGGCCTGTCATCGCCGCAGCAGTCGAACACCGCGGACAGGAGGGCGGTTTCCGTCGGGTCGCCGGAGGGGACCTCCTTCCCGTCCGCCTCCACAATGAGCGCGTTGTTGCAAAGCGACATGACCTCGACCGCGCGGCGGAAAACAAGGTCGCGGAGGAACACGGAGTGCGGCGGCTTGCCCCAGCCGATGCTGTATGCCTTCTCGGCAAGCACGATTTCGCGCACCACCATCCTGTTCTGCGTAATCGTCCCGGTCTTGTCCGTGCAGATGACGGTTGCCGAGCCCAATGTCTCGACCGAGGGCATCTTGCGCACTATGGCGTTCTTCCTGGCCATTTTCTGGACGCCTATGGCCAGCGTGATTGCAAGCACGGTCGGAAGCCCCTCGGGGATGACCGCCACTGCGAGCGTGACTGCCACCACGAACATTTCCACCGCGGTCTCGCCGCGCAGCATCCCTATCGCAAAGAACAGCGCGGCAAGGATGATGCCCGCGTAGCCGAGGTTCTTCGAGAGCATGGACAGGTTCTTCTGGAGCACGGTCTCCTTGTCCTCGGGCTGCGCCACAAACCCCACAATCTTGCCGAACTCGGTGCGCATCCCGGTCTCCACGACTATCCCGCGGCAGTGCCCGCGCACCAGGATGGTGCCTGAAAACAGCAGGTTTTTCCTCTCTGAAAGCACAGTGGCCTGCGGAAGCGCGCAAGGCTCCTTGGAGCTGTGGTGCGACTCGCCCGTGAGCATGGACTGGTCGGCTGCGAGGTTGGCCGACTCGATTATCCTGATGTCCGCAGGCACGCGGCTGCCTTCCCCAAGCACCACCACGTCGCCGGGCACCAGCATGGTGGACTCTATCATCATGTCCTTGCCTGCGCGCACCACCACGCACCGCTGCACCACCATGCGCTTGAGGGCCTCCATTGCCTTCTCTGCCTTGAATTCCTGGAAGAAGCCGAAGAAAACCGCTATCAGTATGGCGACCGAGATTGCCGTGGCGTCGATGAGCTTCTGCGAGTCCACTGAAAAGCCCAGGGCAAACGAGATTGCGGCGGCCGCGGCGAGCATGATTATGGGCAGGGAATTGAACTGCTGCAGGAGCATGGCGTACCATTGGCCGCGCTTCGCTTCGACGAGCTTGTTCTGCCCGATTTCGCCCAGGCGCTTTTCCACTTCGCCTTCATCCAGGCCGGGGTTTCCTGAGCGAAGCTCCCGGAAAACCGCTTCAATCGAAAGGGAATGCCATTTCTGAGCCTCCATGGCAGGAGAAAGGCAAAATACAATTAAAAGATGCGAGGGCGGCGCCGGCTAAAAATCGGTGATTTTTTTCTGCTCATCCTTGCCTTTCCGCGGCTTCCTTTTCCTTGCGGAGCCTGATGCCGCCTGGCCCCCATCTGCAAAGGCAGGCGCAACCGGCTGGGAATGCGCAAACTGCCGCTTCATCCTTCCAACTATCTTTTTCATGTTCTCCTCTTTCTTCCTTGACGAGTGCAAATGCCCCTCGTCGCGCGTGCCGGTTGCCACCAGCACCACCACTTTCCCTGCGCGAAGCCTTCCCGCGCGCCCGCGGCGCTGTATGGAGCGGATTTCGGACGGGATGGGCTCGAAGAAGACCACGGTGTCGACCGAGGGAATGTCCAGCCCTTCCTCGCCGATGGAAGTGGCAGCCATCACCGAGAATTCCCCGCGCGCAAACCGCTCTATCGTCCTTCTTTGCACCTCGGCAGTGACGCCTTCCTTCTTCCCCACGAACCGCTCGGCGGAAAATCCCTTTGCGCGGAGGTATTCCACAATCGCCTTCACCGAGTCGCGGTACTGCGCGAACACGAGGGTTTTCTCGTTCGCAGCCGCAGGGGCGGACAGGAGCTCGGCAAGCTTTTCCAGCTTGGGGTGCGCCTCAGCGGCTTCGCAAATCCCCACGGCCTCCATAAAGCGCCTGTCTGCGAATATCCTGTGCCTTGCCTTGGTGTCCTCGCGCGCCTCCATCTTTTTCACATAGGAGAGGAACGGCGCAGGGCCCTGCGTCTCGATGAGCTCGAGCATGTGCGAGAGGTTGAAGACGGATGCATAGAATGAAAGGGCGGTGTAGCGGCTTTTCTCGCCCATGCGAAGTATCCTTGCGCGAAGCTCCACAAGCGCGCGCTTGGAGCGGAAAGGCACGTGCATGCCGAATGCCGACAGGCGGTCCGCCATCTCATGGAGCATTTCCTCCAAAAGCAGGCGGGCGGCAGTGAAGCTTTCCCCCAAGGGCACATACACATAGGTGACGTCGAGGGGCATCATGTAGGGCAGCACGTCCGGGTCTTCCGCCGTCCTTATCTCGATGTTCTTTATGCCAAGCACGCCGACTATTTCCTGTATCCTTGCCTTGTTGCCCCCGGGCGAGGCGGTGAGGCCGAGCACTAGCGCGCCGGCACGGGCGCACTCGGTCGCGACATAGGTGTAGGCATAGCTGCCCACGGCGCGGTGAGCCTCGTCCACCACGCAAAGGGAGATGCCCGCATCCGCCCTGCCTTTTTTCAGGTCGTTCTGGAGCGTCTGGGGGGTGGAAAAGCACGCCTTCCGCTTCCACATCGCCTCGCGGCCTTTAGGCGGGATTTCGCCAGTTATCAGCGCGGTTTCCCCCTCGGGGAAACCAGTCATCTCGAGAAACGTCCTGTGGTGCTGGCGCACGAGGGGCTTTGTGGGCGCAAGGAAGACCACGCGCCCTGTTTTCAGCCGCTCTTCCATCACGAGGAATGCGACGAGCGTCTTCCCCAAGCCTGTTGGGAGCACCACTAGCGTGTTCCCGCGCGCAAGCGCGGATGCTGCGATTGCAGACTGGTATTCGCGGGGGGCTATGCCCTCGCGCAGGAATGGCGCCATGGCAGGAAAATGGGGCGCAGGGTTTAATTAGTTGAGTGAGGTAACATGCCGGTGGCATGGCAGGCTGCGCCCGGGCGAGGATGCCTGCGGCGCGCGATGCCGCGCATCGAACGGTGATTTATGTGATTCTTCCGAAAGCGCCCGTGGAAAAGCTGATACGGGAGGCAGGCGCGCGCAGGGTGAGCGACGGCGCGGCGGCGGAGCTTGCTGAAGTGCTTGAGAAAATCGGCACGGACATCTCGGTGCGCGCGCTTAGGCTTGCAAAGCATGCAGGCAGGAAGACAGTCACCGCGGCGGACATCAAGCTTGCAAAGTCTTAGCCCGGCGGCGACCGAACGATAACCAAACGATTTATAATCACATTTTCCACAGGTTAAACCATGAAAAACTCAATGCCGTTCGTGCTGCTCCTCATGCTTGCGCTTCCGCTTGCCCACGCCGCAAGCTCCGCCTCGTTTTCCACAGGCTCGGCCAGCCTTCCTGAGAATGTCGAGGCGGGCGGGCATTTCGGCAACTACACGTTGGTTGCGTTTTCATCTGCAGGCAAGGTCACTGTTGCCATTTTCGGGGCGGATGAGAGCCAAGCGGCCCTTGCCTCGGAGATTGGCTGGCTCCTGCAAAACGGGAAATTCTACACCACGTGCGATATCGGCGCAATGCCTGCGCCCGCCTCAGGGCAGGAGGCGTATTGCGGCATGGACGGGGCTTGGGCGGGAGAGGGCGTGGCGCCCCCTTCTGCGCCAGCCGCGCTGCCGGCGCCGCTGGACAGCAACACGGCAAGGCAGGAAATTGCGGCAACCGGAGCGGCTTACCAAAAATCCTCGTTGGATGCTTCGGCCCCAACTGCAGCGCAGAACGAGATTGGCACCGTGCAGACGCTGCAGCTCCTTGGCGCATTCCTGGCTGTCATTGTGGCATCCTACCTCATATTGCAAAGCAGGCAGGAGCCGCTGCTTGACGCTGCGGCTGAAAAGCTGCTTGACAACCCCACGCGCGCGGGGATAATGGAGGAATTGTCCTCTGCGGACAAGATACCCACCGACATCTCCAGCAAGCTCGGCAAGAGCAAGGCCGCCGTGGTGGAGCATTTGGCTGCGCTTTCCGAGGCAGGGCTGGTGGAGAGGGTTGCAACGCCTGGAAAGAAGTTCGTCTTCTACAAGCTCACGCAGAAAGGCAGGCAGGCGCTTTTGAGAAGGGCGGGCTGACTTTCCGCCAGGGCAGCTTTCCAGGGAGATTTGCCCGCGAATGGCAGGCCGGCTACCTGTTCTTTTTCCGCCTTCGCTTCGCGTCCATCACCACGGCGTGGGCTGCGCGGCCGAAGTGGTGCCCCACCCTTGCTTTCCTAAGTATGCGCAGGCCCTGGAGGGTAATGCCTTTTTCCGTCGCCACCATTTTGTGCAGGTCAAGCGGGTTGATTCCCTTTTCCAGCACCAATGCGCCCGCGGCTTCGGCCGCCCGTGAGGAGAGCGTGAGCGCCTGCGCGTATGTAAGGCCGTGCTTTTCCCCGGCTTTTGCCATCCCCTCGATTGCCGCGAGGAAAAATGCCATTCCCGAGCCTGTGAGCATGGCAAAGTCAATGTCCTCCTCCTTCCTTGCCCGGATCATCATGCCGGTGGGCGCCAGGAGCGCCTCGATTTCGTTGGCATCCATATGGGACCCTGCATAGTACATCGTGGTGCCCTTGCCTATCTGCACCGCCAGATTCGACATGATAAGCGCCACGCGGCAGCTTTTCGGGACGCGCTTCTTGAAGTAGGAGAGCGGAAGGCCCGCGACAACCGAGATTATGAGCGTTTCGCCCAGCTCTTTTTGTATTTCCTCCAAAAGCGCCCCGGCGGCGTCGGGCTTGACGGCGATGATGATGGCGTCCGCGCCTTCCACCGCCTCCCTTGCGGTTTTTGCAACGCCGGCGCCGGTTTTCCTTGCAAGCGCCGCCGCCTTTGCGTGGGAATGGTCGCACAGCGTGAGGTTTGCCCCTTTCCCGCGCGCGCGGCAAATCCCGGTGGCAAGCGCGCTGCCCATCTTGCCCACGCCCAATATTGCAACTTTCATGGGCTGATTTTGCAGCGGGGGTTAATAATAGCTAGGCTGGCGGAATTCGGCTTATTTTTTGAATATTGCACGGATTTCGCGCCTCTTAGTTCCAAAAATGAGTGATTTGGCCTGGTTTTACAGGGGCAAACCATTAAAAACCACCTCCGCCATAATTACCAACGCTGACCAGAGAGAGGCAAGGAGTTATGCAAATGAGTACGCGAGGGCATCGAAAATCATCCGAAGGCAAGCAAACAGGCAGTCCGACCGAGGCCCAAAAGCGCGGAAAAGGCAGGAAGACCCTGCGCACCGCCCTCACCCTCCTCAGCCTTGGCGCGCCCCTCCTTTTGAACGCGCAGGAAAAGGACATCGCAAAGGCCTTCCCGTCGCAGGACGGCGGCAAGGACAAGATTGCGCTCACAACGGCAGGAGAAAAGCCCCTTCCTAAAAACACCCTAGTTGTGCCAGACACCACCCAGCTCCAGGCAAGCACGCGCGCGGAGGCGCCGGTGCGAGCTTCGACTTTGGCGCCTAGCCCGAAAGTTTACGGGGAGAAATTCTGCGACGTGAACGTTGAAAATGACTCAGTGCGCATAAAGGTACGAATTGATGATATCGTTCATTATTATGACCTTGGAACGGTGCTCTTTGCAAAAATGGGCTTGCCTGAAGCCAGCAACAAAGACATTGCAGCGATAGCCCAGGACAAGACAAACAGCACGATTCATTTTATAACAAGAAAAGGGATATTGAGCCTCACAGTAGATATGACAGAGATAAAAAATGCAAAGAAAATCGGAGCCATGATTGAGAACAACCGCTTTTCCGCCATTTCTTCAAAGGATCCGAACGATTTTTTCACTACAGACGGCAGCTTCTATATTTCACCCGATGGCTCACGAATCTTCTTAGCGAGCCCAACCACATTCATTGTATTAAAACCAGAATACAAAAATTGCTTCCCGTGGAGCAGCTTTGGAAAAAAACTGCCGCTCCAGGGTCCAACAGTAGACTCTGAAGAATATGATGGAAAAGCCATGGTGCGGATTCGTGATCCAACAATGAAAATGAACAATGGAAAGAATTATAAGATATTTATGGACATGGAGACGTTTGAAGTGGGCTCGTTCGAGTATTAGAGGTTGTGAAATGGTAGGCGACGAACTGTCAATGGGCACCGGCATGATGAAAGCGCTCCCAATCCAAAAGACAGAGGTAAAAAAAGCGCAGCCAGCCACCGAGATTATATCTAATTCCAAAAATAACAGGCAGGCGGTAAAAGACCTCCAGTCAGGAGGCTACACTGTCGATAAAGTGATAGATAACAAGACGGGCAAGGAATATCCACCGCCCGCTGGTTTTTGGAACATATCCGGTTTTAACAAGATGGAAGTGACGTTTGTTGTGAAGAAAAATGAGCAAACGGAAACAATAAAGAATAACCGGAAATTTACCGAGGCTGTGAAGGCATTTTCAGAGATGACGAGTCAGGCAAATATATCGGACCAAACTGCTAAGAATTATCAAAAAATGACGGAATTTGTAGATAATAGCGGGATGGGCCTGAAAGATAAAGAACAGGCAAAAAAATGCATTGAAGACAAGAACTGGACTGGCTTTTACAATATTCTCGACAAAAACAACCTTCTCAAGGATTTCAACAAGTGGCTCCAGCAGCAGCTCAAGAGCCTGGGCCTTGGAGACGTGGCAACGTCCACGGAGCAACGCGTTGCGGACTTCCAGCAGCAGGGCATCCTGGCCCAACAGGGCAACAAGGACTTGGATTTAGTTCGACTACGAGAAGAGGAAGCGGGCAAAAGGGTTTAGACTGGAATTCTTTTTCATTTTTCGGCTTATTTATTCTGCAAAGTAGAGGAACCTCTGCCCAAACGTTACCGCCGCCAGCGCTGCCCCCGCAAAGAGAAGGGATGAAACGCAGATGGGGCAGAATGGGACAAGCAGAAGCGCGATGAAAAGAAGGATGAGCCGCTCAGCGCGCGGGAAGATGCCTGGCTGTGAGGCGAGCCTGCGCGCGTCCGCGACTTTGCGGTGGTCTGCGTAGGCAGTGGCAAAGGAAGTCATGCACGAGCCGAAGAAAAGGAATGAGATTATCCATGCCCCGGCTGGAAGGATGAATGCGGGAAGCGCGTAGAAGAAAAACGAGCAGGCGAACAGGAACTCCACCAGCCTGTCTATCATGCCGTCTATGTAGGCTCCGCGCGCGGAAACCTCCTTCCGCTCGCGCGCAACCGCGCCGTCGATGGCATCAGTGGCGCCGGAGAGGATGAAAAAGAGCAGGGAAACTAGCGGCTGCTGCGCATAGGCAAAATAGAAGCCCGCAAGCGCGAGAAGGAGCGCGCAGACGGTGATTTGGTTGGCTGAAAGCGGAAGGCAGGAGAAAAGCCTGCCCAGTGCTTTCTGGAAAGAGGCGCCAAATGACGTGGTTTTGAGTGCCATTGCTTCAGCCTTTGCCCCAGTAGTCGTAATATTCCACCCCAAGGTGCGTTATCAGCTCCTCGCCCATGAGGTACCTAAGCGTGTTCTTCAGCTTCATGTGCTGGATGAACAGGTCGTGCTCTGGATGCACTGACGGGGCGTGCATGGGCGCCTTGAAGTAAAACGATAGCCACTCCTGCATGCCGGACATGCGCGCGCGGGAGGCCAGGTCCATGAAAAGCGCCAAGTCAAGCACAATGGGCGCTGCAAGTATGCTGTCCTTGCAAAGGAAGTTTATCTTCAGCTGCATGGGGTAGCCCATCCAGCCGAATATGTCTATGTTGTCCCAGCCTTCCTTGTCGTCGTTTTTCGGCGGGTAGTACTCGATGCGCACCTTGTGGTACATGTCCTTGTAAAGTTCAGGGTACATGTCGGGCTGGAAGATGAATTCCAATGATGACTTCTTGCTCATCTCCTTGCTCTTGAAAGAGCCTGCGTCGTCAAGCACCAATCCGTCCCGGTTTCCCAATATGTTTGTGGAAAACCATCCGCGCACGCCAAGCATGCGTGCCTTGAACATCGGGGCAATCGCGGTTTTCACCAATGTCTGCCCGGTCTTGAAGTCTTTCCCGGCTATCGGGATGCCTTTCTGCCGCGCAAGCATCGTGAGAGCGGGAATGTCCACGGTGAGCTGCGGCGAGCCGTTGGTATATGGGACGCCTTCCATTATTGCAGCATAGGCGTAAATCATCGAGGGGGAAATGGAAGGGTTGCTTTCCGCAAGCCCTTTTTCAAACGCCTCGATGCTTTCGTGCACAGGCTGCATAGTCATGTAGGATTCCGTGCTTGCGCACCACACCACGACCATGCGCGAGAGGTTCTTCTCCTTCTTGAAGTTCTGTATGTCTTGGCGCAATTGGTTTGCCAAGTCAAGCTTGTTTTTCCCTTTCTTCACATTGGGGCCGTCTATGTTCTTGATGAAGTTCCTGTCAAAAACGGCTTTCATGGGCCTTATTTTCTCAAGCTCGTCTTTGACGATGTCAATGTGCTCGCGCGTCAGCACGCCGGCTTTTATTGCAGCCTCGTAGGCATTGTCAGGGAAGATGTCCCAGGCGGCGAATTCAAGGTCGGAAAGAGATGCAAGCGGCACGAAATCTTTTATGAGCGGAGCCTTTTTTGCGTCGCGCTTGCCAAGCCGTATGGTCTGCATCTGTGTCAGGCTGCCTACGGGAAGAAGCTTTTTCCTGCGCGCAAGCATCACGCCTGCGATGAACGTGGTGGAGACCGCGCCCAATCCTGGAAGCAGTATGCCGAGCTTGCCTTTTGCGGGCTCTATCTTGATTTTTGCCATGGAATGCACCTCGGAACTATTATATGAAAAATATAATAGTATAGGAATATAAGAATAGCGCTTGCGCCAACCGCACAGCCTCGGCTGCGCGCGCACGAATGCCAGCCAACCCAGGGCAACCTACTGCTTTTAAACCTCAATTTTCAGAAATTGACCCGCAGGGGTGGCGGTCTCGATTTTGCTTCGCAAAATTCCCGCCATCCCAGGGCAACCTACTGCTTTTAAACCTCAATTTTCAGAAATTGACCCGCAGGGGTGGCGGAGCCCGGTTTAACGCGCCAGACTCAAGCAGCCCTTTTGCTCGCTCCCGCAGGCGCTCGCTTCGCAAAGGCGCTGGCGGAAAATTGAAGATGCAAGAGGGCTTTGAGAAATCTGGCGCGGCGAAAGCTGCGCCTATGCGTTATCTGGTGACTTAGGTCTTCGGGAGTTCGAATCTCCCCCCCTGCACATTTACTGCGCTTAGTGCACACTGAGTGCTGAAGAAAATCAGCCGCCATCAGCCATGATTCTGGCCAGCTCGCCTAAGTCCTTGATAGAGTATTTTGCGGACGGCCCGGCGTCTGGCTGCAGGGCGCGCCTCTTGACAAATGCGGCGGCAAATCCAAACTCGCCCGCTGCCTTGGCGTCCCAGGGCGTTCCGGAAACAAAAAGAATCTCTTCTAATGGTGCTGCAAGGGAATCGAGCGCGCGCTGGTAGGCCTGCCTGTTTGGCTTGTAAGCCTTGATGGATTCTGCGGAGAGCACGGCGTCGAACTGCACGCCGAGCCTGGGAAGGATTGGGGCTAGCATGTAGGCATCGCTGTTCGTAAGGATGCCTAATCTGGCCTTCTTTTTAAGATTGCGAAGAGCCGCCGGAACCTCGGGAAATGGCCCGATATTGGAAAAAATGCCTAGAAAATCCTCATTCTCGATTGTATCGGGCAAGGAAATGTTGCTTTTCCCGGCAGCAAGCTTGAGGGATTTTTGAAGAACTTCCCTGAAAGGGATGTATTCGCCGCTGAAGACGATTCTGCGCTGTTGCAGGAACCACTGCTTGATGAAAGAATTGGCATCGCCCTTGATTCCTAGGCGGGACTGCAGGAAATGCCTGTAGCCGGGCATTTCGTCCACCAAAGTCCCATAAAGGTCGAATAATAGTGCTTGCACGGCAATCAACAGGCAAGAATAGATTGTTTTGCTTAATAATCAGATTAGGCTCGCCGCATACCCAAGCAAGCCCGCGCCGAGCGCGAGAAGGGACGCCTTGCGCAGGGAAATGAGCGCGGCTTGGTCTTTCTCGGATGCGCGCGCGGCGAGGAGCGCCATTGCGGCAAATGAGAATGCGGTGAGAAGCACTAAGCCCAGCGAGAGTATGTTCGCGCGCAGGCCGAAAGCGAATGGGGCGAGGGAGAGGGGCACGAGCGCGGCATAAAGGAGCGCGGCGGAGAGGAGCGCGTTTTTCTTGCCAACGACCACGGGGAGCGTGCGCGCGTTCCGGTGCAACACGTCGCCTTCCATGTCCTCCGCGGACTTGATTATTTCCCTGCCCAATCCTGCCACGAATGCCACGAGCGCGATTGCCCATATGCGCGCGAAGATGTCGGGCGCGGCCACGAGGTTGCCGAAAAGGAACGGGATTGCCATGGAAGCGGCGATATACATGTTCCCCGCCAGCGGAAGCTCCTTGAGCTTGAAGTTGTAGGCGATTGAGAGCGCGGCGAATATGAGCGTGATGAAAAGCGCGGCGGGCGGGAGGGGCAGCGCGGCGGCGACGCCTATCATGTAGCAGGCTGCCGAGGCAAGGAGGGCGTGGCTAGGCGAAATTTCGCCAGAGGCAATGGGCCTGTCTGCGCGCTTGTTCGCCCTGTCTGCCTTCACGTCAAAATAGTCGTTGAGCGCGAATGAGCCCATTTCAATGAACACGGGCACTGCAAGCGAGCAGAGAAGCAATGGAAGCGCGGGAAGCGCGCCTGAGAGAAGCTCGCCCAGCAATACTGCAACGGCAAGCATCAGCGCGTGCTCTATCCTGAAAAGCCGCATGTAGGCAAAGAATCGTCCCATAAAATGCTTGTGAATGGGGAGGTTTAAAAGGTGTATTTCCCCCTAATTCGCGGGAGTAAATATGGATATATTTCACATAGGTTTGCCCAGGACGTTCCTTGGGGTCCAAAATGACGAAAAAAGCGCGAGATACGTCGTGCTTTCCTCGCCCTACGAGGGCACGGTGTCATACGGCACCGGCGCCAAGCGCGGCCCGAACGCGATAATCGAGGCGTCGCGCCAGGTCGAAACGTACGACATCGAGTCGGGCAGGGACTTTGCCGGGG
>JBAZBT010000017.1:0-12136 GCA_041671345.1 Candidatus Micrarchaeia archaeon | reverse complement strand
GGGGAAGGAAGCGTATGGTGCTCTGCGCAAAGGTGAAACAAGAGGAAGCCGAGTGGGCGAGGGTAAGGCTAGTGCAGGCGGGCGCGCTGGACAATTTGCACGTGCCTGCGCGCGGACGGGGCCATGTGTATTTCCCGCTTGTGAAAGGGTTTGCGTGCGCTTTCCCCACCGTGCAGAAGAGGCTTGCGAAGAGAAGCGAGAGGCCGAAAACGCTTCGCGAGGCGCTTGCGGGAAAGCTTACTGCGCGCGAGATGGGCGGGCTTGTCACCTCCTTTGACCTGATGGGCGACATTGCGGTGGTGGAGGTGCCGGACGGCCTGCGCGCGAAGGGGGGGCTGATTGCGCGCGCCATCATGGCTGCGCACCACAATGTGAAGGTGGTTGCGAGGAAAATCAGCGGCACGTCGGGGGAGTTCCGGATAAGGCCGGTGGAAGTCATCGCAGGCGAGAAAAGGACAAGCACGGTTTACCGCGAGGGCGGGTGCGAGTTCGGGCTGGACATCAACAAAACGTATTTTTCACCCCGCTTGGGCACGGAAAGGGGAAGGCTGTGCGGGCTGGTGCGCGGGAAGGAGCATGTGATGGTGCCATTTGCCGGGGTGGGGCCGTTTGCAATAAGGATGGGAAAAACCGCGCCGGGCGCGGAGGTCGTGGGGATTGAGCTGAACCCCGATGCCTGCGGTTATTTTGAGGAAAACATTGCGCGCAACAGGTGCAAAAACGTGCGCGCGGTGCGCGGGGATGTGGCGAAGCTGCTGCCAGGAAGCTACAAAGGCTGGGCGGACAGGGTTGCAATGCCGCTCCCCAAGGATGGCAGGCAATTCCTTGCCGGCATCATTCCCTGCCTGAAGAAGGGCGGCATGCTGCACTACTACTCGTTCGGGAGCACTGAGGCGCCTTTTGCCGAGGCTGAGAAGGACGTGGCGGAGGCGGCGAAGAGGGCAGGAAGGAAGGCGCGCGTGGTTTTCCGCCGCGTGGTGCGCCCGTACTCGAAAGACACCGAGCAGGTAGTGGTCGATGCGAGGGTGGAGTAGGGGATGCGGCGGCGCTAAATCGGAAAAGCCAGCGCTGGCGGGCAGGCTCGCGCTGTTTGTTTGAAAAAGAAAAAAGAAGATAGGGAAATCACTGCACAGGCGCAACGCTTGCCTTGGCAGGCTTTTTTGCAGACTGGGCAGGGGCAACCGCTTCCTTTCCAGGCGCAAGCTTGCATTTGACCGGGAGGTTGAATGATGCCGTGCCTATGCCCCTGATGCCGATTGCCTTGACGGCCACAGCCGCCGGGCAGGCCGTTTCATCCACCTTGGTGCCGGTTGCTTTCACTGCTGCATCGGTTGCAACGTCCTTTGGCGCATCGTCAACTGCAGCCACGGACGCGTCCGTTGCATCGTCCACTTTGGCTGCTCCGCCGATTGTGGCCACAACGACGCCGTCAACAGCATCCACTGCCGCGTCGTCAGCCACTGCCGCGTCGGTTGCCGCTGCGTTGTCAACCACAGCCACATCCACGCCGGTTGCGTCCACTGCCGATTCGTCGGCCGTGGCGATGTTGTCTGCCGCCACAAGCGCGTCGGCCGGCTTGACGCCAAGGTCATTGGCCCCAACCGCGACATCGGTTGCGTTCACCTTTGGCTTTGTCTTGACGCCAATGTTCTTGACGCCAATGTCATTGATTGCCACCGGGTCCGCGGCAGGCAGGGGCGTCACGGTCACATCGAATGTTGCCGTCGCCGTGTTTCCTGCCTCGTCAGTTGCGCTGCAGGCAACCGCGGTCGTTCCGACTGCGAAGAGGGAGCCTGAACCAGGCGCGCAGCTTGCGACGAGCTTTCCGCTCACCGAGTCTTCCGCGCCTGCGATGTAGTCCACCGATGCGCCGTCCGCGCCGGTTGCAGCCGCCGTGATGCCGGATGGGACGGTTATGGCAGGCGCAGTCGTGTCGATCCCGAGGATCGGGTCGGACAGGACGTACGCCGTGTTGCCCACGCCGTCCACTGCCTTGTAGCACACGCTCTTGCCGTTGTCATCTTCGGATGTGAAGGCAAGGGGGGCGTATGGCACGAAGGCCAGGCTGCTGACGCACACGCTGCCGCCTGTTACGCTCATGTCAAGCGTTGCGACGCTGGAGTCGTCCATGGGGGTTGCGAATATGGACTTGCTTTGCGCAGGCGCTGTGCCCGGGCCGGAGATTACGACCGACGGGGCGCCGGTGTCCACCTTTATCTCGACAGGCGCCGCGCTGAATGCTGCGTTGCCCATGTTGTCAACCACATATGCGCAGAGCCATGCATGCGAGCTTATGGTCGGCGATGCATTGCCCGTGTAGAGGGAAACGTCGGTGCTGCAGCTTCCAGGGTCGGAAGAATATGCGAGCGTCTTGAAGGGCGGGTAATACATTGCCAGGAGCTCAGGGTAGGGCTCGGGCTCCGCAAGCTCGCCGAAGTAATCCGCCCACTGCATGCAGTTCGCGTCGATGCAGGTTGCGTATACCGTGACAGGGGCGCTCACCCATGATTCGGGCACGCCTTCAAACGATGCCGTCGGGGCGGCGGTGTCCACCTTGAGGTACTTTGCCCTCACCGTGTATAATGGCGCGAAGATGCCTTCCGTGTCCTTGCAATATACATAGGGCAGGTAGGTGCCATCGGCCAGGGGGGCCGGGAGCGTGTATGAGAATGCGCCCGGCGCGTGGATGATGCTGTCCCCGAGCTTGGAGCTGGGGGAGAGGTTGTTCATGTAAACCGTGCAATTTATCAGCGGGGACGGGGTAGTTGCCGTCCAGGTCAGCGTTATTGGGCTGGAGACGCCGAAATTTGCAGGCGTCGTGACTGAGACGGCGGGCGGGGAGGTTGGAAGGACCACGTTGAAGTAGTTGCGCGAGTAGTTCCAGACCGTGTTGTTGCACTGCACGCCCCACTTGTAGCCGGTGCCTATTGGGAACGCCGTGTTGGACTGCACTGATACCGTGGGGGAAACGCCGTCGTATGCGACCGCCTGCATGTAATGGATGTTATATGACTGGCCGCTGGAGAGCGAATTGTAGGCGAAAACGACGCAATAGACCGGGGACGATATGCCGTCCACCTGGAAAGTGAATGTCGGGTGCGAAGTATAGGCGACCGACCCGTTTGCAGGATAAAGGGGCGATACCGAGGGGGCTGCGAATGCCGTGCCTGCGGACAGGAGGAGCATTGCGGCAAAAGCCATCAATGCAGAAATCTTCGAAGCCCTATACACCATCATACCACCTCTAATTTTTCCTTGAATAGCGAAATATCGCACGCCGGCGGGGAATGCATGCAAGCGGCCCGCTTCCACACGAGACGCCACAAATTATTCCACAATGGTGGAAAATATTGTGCAAAATGAATATAAAGCTTTTGACACATTCGGCGACAAGCCATTCTTGCCGGCGTAGGCGGAAAACCGGGCAAAATGCAAATTCAGGCGCATGCCGCGCTTCCGCTGATGCCTGAAAAAAGAAAAGGGAAAGAAACACAGGCGGAAAAAATCACAGGCCTTTTTTCTTCTTGCCCTTCATGTAGAAAAGCACGCCGGCCAGGCCTGCAAGCACCACGAGCGCCACGAGGGCGGTGAAGAGAAGCGGGCTTGCATCGCCCTGCTGCGCCGCCTTTGCCTGCGCAGGCGCGGCTGGCGCCGGGGCGGGCGCTTCGGATGGCAGCGCGGGCAGCTTGCGGGGTATCCAGGCAGTGGCCTCCTCCGCCACGGGCGCCGTGGCGTTGGCAGCCGGCTGCGCCGCTGGCGCCTGCTGCTTCCTAGCGGACATGGAATATGCCGTGAAGTTCTTGGCAAGCGAGGTCTTTACCCACTGGCTTGCGCTGTAGGTGAGCGTCTTTGACTCCCCCGCCTCAAACAGGGGGAACCTGAAGGCCACGCTCCAGCCCTCGCGGGATGCGTACTGCGGATTGAAAGCCACGGTGTTCAGCGCCGGGAAGCCCGAGGGGATGGTGTCCACGAAGGCGAAGTCGGACATGGTGCAGCCGCTCCCGCCCGTGTTCTCAAGGGTGGTGGTAAGCACGGAGAGGTTGGCGGCGCTTGCCATCTCGCGGGTTATTGTGACCGGGCAGGAGACGCCAAGCCCGATGTCCACGCTGGCCGTGGAGGACTGCTTGGACGAGGATGCGCCGCCGCTTCCGCCCACCGAGCCGCCCCCGCTGCCGCCGCTGCTGCTTCCGCTTGCGGCGCTTCCGCCGCTGGCGGCAGCCTGCGTGAAGGTCGCAAACGCGGTGAAGTGCCTGGTCCAGATTGCCAAATCGGCAGCGCCGCTGTTTATCTTGCATTCGGAGCCCGCTGCGACGTTGGCATCCGCCCAGGACTGGGAGTCGGTGGTGCAGTCAATGGCAATCTCGGTGAAGACGGCCCCGCGCTGGAAGCCCACGTGCTTGCCCGCCTGGCCAGGTATCAGTATGCGCACCGCCCTGCTGAGGTTGACGGCATAGTCGGCAACGCCGATTTCCACAACCGATGCGACGGTTTTGGTGTAGCCGTCGACCGCAGTCGGGGTTACGGAGGAATTCGCCTTAACCATGGGCAGCTGGAGCGTGCCGTTCCAATTGGTCGGGCCCGACACCACCGTCCCGTTGGGGATGCCCACTATGACGTTGCCAAGCGAGGTGCTTGCGTTGATCGTCATCGCCGGCAAGGCCACGCTGAACGAGGTGGAATTGTATGCGGTGAAATTCAGGCTCACGTTTGTCGCGCCGGAGGACATTGTGATGTTCGCGGCGGGGCTGGTCGGCGTGACATACACAGTCTCGTTGGCGGTGGCGCTCGTCGTGGTGTTCAGGATGGCGCTAGGCGAGCCCGCCGTGTTCACCAGGAAGGTGATGGTGCTGTGGCCCTGGTTGCCCACCGTGTCGTTGGCGTAGACCGAAAGCGTGTTCACGCCCTCGGTGTAGTTGAGCTGCGAGAAGTTCGCGCACGATGCAAGGGGCATGTGCGTGCCGTTGAGCGAATATTCGCATGTTGCATCGTCCAGGCCCGAGCCTGAGTCGAGCGCCGTGAAGTTGAGCGACGAATTGGAGATGTTGAGCATCGAATTCGCCGCCGGCGTGGCTATCGCCACCACGGGCGCGGTCGTGTCCACGCGGAAGGCGCTCGAGGCGGAGTTTGTGTTGGACGGCGCGCCGTAGTCGGCCGCAGACACGTTGATTGTGTATGCAAGGTCGGCAGGAAGCAGCACCGTTATCAGGCAGTTCACGACTTCGCTTCCGGCGTCCGCAGGCACCTGCGTGCAGTTCGCCGTGTTGGCGGTGGCGCTCGAGCCGTTCCATGAGTAAGACGTGTAGTTGTACACGGTGCCGCCGCTGGTTATGTTTATGGACAGCGTGTAGATTTCGCTGCCGGTGCCGTTGGCAGACACGTTGACGGAGACGCTTGCGCTTGAGCTGTTGTAGTTCGCCGCCGGGCTGGCAATCGCCAGGGAGGGCGCGACCGTGTCGCTGGCATTGTAGCCGGAGAAGCCGGAGACGTTTATGGTCAGATCCCCTATCTTCGACAGGTAGGTTGCGCTGTAGGCGCCCTGCGCCCATGTCACCGCGCCTTCTGCGAGCGGCGCGCCTGCGTCGTCAAGTACCACGGGCTTGGAGCTGAAGGGCAGGTTGAGCATCACCACCATGGCGCTCACGTTGAGCGCGGAGATGTTGCTGCTGTTGACGAAAATCCTCGATGGCTGGAACGAGTGCGGCGGCGCCATCTGCATGCGCACGGCCTGGCCCATTGCGCTCATCACCGCCTGCGATTGCGCCTGCGTGCTCATGTTCACGCCGGTGAAGTTGATGTAGCCCACGGTCTGGAAGCCGTCGCCCCACGGGGCGCTTTGGTTCATGCCGGCCATGGAGGCCATGCATGCCGCGCTTCCGTTGATGCTCATTATCTGCGTGAGGTTGACCTGGTTGAAGTTGTCGATGTACGACATGTTGGTGGCGTTCATGCCCCCGAACGAGCGCGCCTCCTTGAAGCATCCCGACATGGCAGCAGGCGGGCCCTGGAATGCGCCCAGGTCGTGGAAGAGCACATCGATTGCCGCGCTTGACGAGAACGGCGGCATGCGGCCGACGCCGCTGTACGGGAATATGCGTATGGTGTAGCCGACGACGGGGCTGGGGGAGAATGGCAGCGACGATATCAGGGCGGAAGCGTTGAACGTCCCGTTCCATATGCCTGAGCCGGCGTCGGTCATGTTCAGGGTCAGGATGGCATCTGTTGACATGTAAGTCAGGTTTGCAACGACGTGCGACGTGCCCGAGGGCGGGTCGGTTATGGTGGCGTTGAAGCGCACAATGCCGGCCGCCGAGTCGTACTGGGAAAAGAAGCTGTCCGGCTCGGTCAGGAACGACGAGGTGATGTTGGGCGCGCCCGGGTCGATGGTCACGTTGGTTATGGTGGACGTGTTGCTGTTGCCCGCCAGGTCGTATGCGATGATGGTTATGTTGTAGGTCCCGTAGACCACGCCGACGGAAAATACCTTAGAGCCGTTGCCGGCCGAGGAAGTGGAGTTCACGATGTCCCCGCTGGTATAGTTGTAGACAGAAACGTTGGTGTAGTTCATTGCGTTCAGGCTCAGGACATCGTCTGAAACTACGGCAATGACCGAGATGTTCGAGTAGAGGCCGTCCGACGCTGGGCTGCTCACCGCGAGGGACGGGTTCTGGTTGTCCACCAGGAATGCCTTTTGGGTGGAAGCCGCGTTGCCTGCGCGGTCTGAAACGGTGAAGTTCATGTTTTTCGAGCCTGTGCCAGTCGAGTTGATGACGATGGAGCCGACGCACTGGCCAGTGGTGTTGGTGTAGTTTATGTCGCCCGTGAATGTCGCCTCCACGCCCGGGGCGTCAAGCACAGGGGTGCAGCTGGCCCCCTGGAGTATGCCGGAGACTGCGTCGGCCACCCCGCCGACAAACATTATCGAGCTTCCGTTCCTGAAGAACGAGCCGCTCGAGTCCGGGAGCGAGAAGCTGCCCCAGACGGGGGCGGTTGCGTCGTAGTAATAGGTGTTTGTGGCCGAAACTATGGTGTCGTTCTCCCCGGCGCATATGACGTTCCAGAGGTAAAGGCCCTCGGTGGAGAAGACGTGCGTGATGTTCGTGGCGCCGACAGAGCCGTCGCCGGCCGTGTCGTTGATGACGCTGCCGTTGTATTCGGAGGGGGTGCTGTTCAGGTAGAGCGTGCAGTTCATCACAGTGTTGTTTTCGCTGACAACGAAGAAGCCGAAGTTGACGCTGCTGGCGTTGCTTGCCGCCTCGGCAAGGGGGTTTTGTATGTTTACGTGCGCGAGCGCCAGCCCTGGGAAAAGCGCCAATGCGAGCGCAAAGGCAAAGACTTTACAGTAGGCTTGTTCCCTGTTGCAAAACATAGACCCCACCCCACATTGGAAGATGGAACGCGCACAAGATTTATAAAAATAACGCTGCCGCATTCCCGCCCGGCAGGCGCATGCGCCATCACTTCATTTCATGCTCCCAGCGCGTCAGCTTCCCGTCCCATTTTTCAAGCGCGTCCAGTATGAGGGCGGCGCTGTTGCCGCCGCCGTATGGGTTTTGCGCGCGGGACATTTTCGCGTGCGATGCCTCCGCCTGCCTGGCCGCCGCAAGGATGGTTTGCGCGCTGTCGGGCTTCGCAAGGATGTTGGCGCCGGCCTCCACGCTTTCGGGCCTGTCGGTGACATAGCGCACCGTGACGCAGGGGATGTGGAGCGCGCAGCATTCCTCCTGCATGGAGCCCGAGTCGGTGCAGACAAAGCGGCATTTTTTCATGAGGTGGATGATGTCCACGTAGGACGGGATTTCCTCGATTGCGTGGATGTTCCTGTGCTGCGCGAGCCGCCCGGAAAGGCCGTATTTCCCAAGCGCTGCCGCGGTGCCGGGGCGGATGGACCACACCACGCAATAGCCGTCGTCCGCGAGGGAAAACGCAGCCTCGGCGGCTGCCGTGAAGCGCTCCTTGGAAAGCGTGGTTTCGCGCCTGTGGATGGAAAAATATATCGTGGGCCTGGAAAAATCCACGCCCTTGGCGAGGAAGAAGCGCTCGGTTTCCGCAGGCGGCTTTTTCGACGCCCAAAGCGCGGTGTCGACGGACGTGTTGCCCGCCACGAAGATGCGCTTTGCCGGGAAGCCCTCGTTGAGGAGGTTCTGCCTGTTCGTTTCCGTTGCCGCAAAATAAAGGTCGGATGCCGCGTCGGAGCCGCGCGTGTCAAGCTGCTCGGGGAACGGCTCGTGGGAGAATGTGCGCAACCCCGCCTCCACGTGCCCCACCATCACCAGGTTGAGGTAGGCGGCAAGCGCGCCCGAGAGGGAGGTGAGGGTGTCGCCGTGCACGAGAAGCACGTCGGGGCGCTCCTTTTCGCGGAGCAGCCTGTCCATGGCCAGCACCATTTTCCCCAGGCTTTCCGCGGGCGAGGCGCAGTTCCCGACCTCGAGCCTGTGGTGCGGCAGGGGAAGCCCCATGTTCTTGTAAACGCCCGAGAAGAGATGGTCGGAGTAGTGCTGCCCGGTGTGTATCAGCACGGGCGTGTGCCCGCGCTTTTTCGCCTCCCAGAAAAGCGGCGCCATTTTTATGATGTCGGGCCGCGTGCCGGTCAGTATTCCGATGCGCATGGGTAGGGAAACGGGATAAGACAATAAAAAACAATAGCCTGCGCAAAAGCGCGCAGCCGTGCGAGCTTGAAAGGGATGGCCCGCGCAAAAGCCCCGGCAGCGCATCCTTTCCCTTGCGCGCGACCCGGCACTGGCGCCCATTCGCCCCGGCGCCCATTCATTCCTTCTTTTGCGCGCGAACTCCGCACTGGCGCGCGCCGCGCTCAGGCTCCGCAAGGCAGCTCAAACCTTCTTTTTCCTGCCGCGCATCACGAGGAAGGCGCCTATCGCGACAATCACGGCAAGCTCGGCAAGCGAAATGAGCGGGGCGGCGAGGGAGGACAGCACGGGGGAATCGGAAGGCATGGATGCCGGGAGCGGGGAGAGGGGATTCGGCAGGGACTGGTTCCACCCTGCAAGCGCGGCGTCCTTTGCCGCCTGCGCGGCATGCGCGTCCCTTTCAGCGCTTGATTTCGCCTCAAGCGCGGCGGTGGTGAGGCTGCGCACCCGCATTGCATTGTCCTGCAATGCGAAGAACACCTCCGCCTGCGCGTAGCGCTTCTGCGCGGTAAGCTGCATGTTGGTAATCACCGGGAGCGCATAGTCGGGCTCGAAGCAGTATGAATAGCCGTCGAAAAGCGGGCTTTTGCTCGCGGAGGTTGCCGCGCGGTTCAGGCTGATGAGCGCGTTCAGGTAAGCCCTCGCCTCGGAAGGCGTGATGCCGTCGAGCAGCTGGGAATACGCCGTGCTTTCGTCAAGGTATGCGGCGTCCAGCGCGCGGCTGCCGTTCTCGAACTTCCAAATCTCGTTCACAAACTCCTTGCCCGAGCCGAGCGCGATGTTGAGGCAGAAGCTGGTGACGGAATAGCAGGCCTTCTGGCATGTTTCAAAGCTCGTGCACGCCGTCCTGTCCGTGCCGAGAAGTATCCTGCATTTCGCCTCGCCCCTCTCGTGGCTCGCCATGACCGAGATGAGCCCGGCGTGCACGTCGGCGAATGAGAGGTTCCGGGAATAGCCTTTCGACAGGTAGTAGGCGGAGAGCGCGCTTTCCAGTTCATCGGGCGCGGTGAGCGGGCGGTCCTCCAGGATGGGGAGCCCTTGCGCGAAAATCCCGTAGACCTCGCCGCCAGACACCACGGCGTATGCCTGCGAGCCTGAAAGCGGGAACGGCTGGACGGAGAACTGCTGCCCGGAAGGGATGGCGAATGACGCAAACTTCATGATGGAGGAGGAATTCTGGGAAAGCGCATATGCCGGGCTTGAAAGGGCGAGGAGGAGCGCGAGCAGAGCAAGCTGCCTGTAGAGGGGCATGCTTTGCTTTTTGGGCGCGAGTTTTAATAACAGGACGTTCGCGCGCGATGGGGCGGGCAGGCGGGCGCTTGCAACCATCAGGGGAAATGCGGAGCCAGGGGGCAGGCATTCAGGCAGGGAAAGCGCTTTTCCATTTTAGCGCAATCCAGCATCCTTGCCTCGGCAAGGATGCCCGGTGCATTTTGCCGCGCAATTTTTGCCGCCCTCTTTTTCGGCGAACCGAAAAAGGGACGCGGTCGCCCGAAGGCGGCTGCCGAAGCAAAAATGCGCCCATTCGCCGAAGGCGAATAGGGAAGCGGAATGCGCATCGCATGCGCCCATTGCGCCGCTGAAAAGGCCGCCTGCGGCTTTTTCGCCCACACGACTGACGCACTGCCGCATTTAAATTCATTTCTCATGCATCAATTACTCTTGGGTTCATGTGTTCCTTGATTTGAAGAGTTTTTTGGCCCGAGGCTTTTCCAGGCATGATGGGGAGAAGCAGGCACTCCTTGTGCTTTCGGACGGCACTGTTTTTCCAGGCAGGGGATTCGGCGCGAGCGCGCGCCGCGTGGGCGAGGCGGTATTCACCACCAACATGACGGGATACGAGGAGTGCCTCACCGACCCGTCCTACGCAGGGCAGATACTCACCATGGCTTACCCGCTCATCGGCAATTACGGGATGAGCAGGGACTGGTGCGAGTCGGGAAAGATGCACGTGGAGGGGTACGCCGTCCGCGAGCTTTGCAGGGAGCCCCGCCATGTGAAGGGGAGCAAGAGCCTGCAGAGGCGGATGGAGGAGGAGGGCGTGCCGGGCATCTGGGGCCTGGACACGAGGGCGGTCGTCAGGAAGATACGCCAGAGCGGCGTGATGCCGGCCTGCCTGTCCGTTTTTGAGAAAGGTGACGGAAGCGCTGAAAAAGACGAGATGCTCTCGCTGTCGCGCGCGCTGGACTATTCGAAAATCAACTTCGTGGAAAAAGTTTCGGCGGGAAAGGCAACAAGCCATGGGAAGGGCAGGAAGAGGATAGTGCTTATAGACTACGGCGTGAAGATGGGGATTGTGCGCGAGATGAACAGGCGCGGCGTCGAGGTCGTGGTGGTGCCGTGGAATGCAAGCGCCGAGGAAATCCTGGCATTTTCCCCGAAAGGCATCATTGCCTGCAACGGGCCTGGCGACCCTGCAATGCTCACGAAGCAGTCCGAGGAATTGAAGAAGCTTTTCCACCTGCCGATTTTCGGGATTTGCCTGGGGAACCAACTGCTTGCGCAGGCGGCAGGGGCAAAGTGCTACAAGCTCCCGTTCGGGCACCGGGGGGGCAACCACCCAGTGCTTGACATCCGCGGGAACAGGGTGGCCATCACCACGCAGAACCATGGGTATGCGGTGGACGCGAAGGGGCTGGGGAAGGAGTGGCGCGTGACGCACACCAACCTGACGGACGGCACGGTGGAGGGGATTGCGCACAACGAGCTGCCCATCTTCGCGGTGCAGTACCACCCGGAGGCGAACCCCGGCCCGTGCGACTCGAAATACCTGTTCGACAGGTTCACAGCGATGATTTGACATTTATCGAGTGATTTGCATGCCTAAAAGAAGCGACATCAAGAAAGTGCTGGTGATTGGCAGCGGGCCAATCGTCATCGGGCAGTCCGCCGAGTTCGACTACTCGGGCTCCCAGGCATGCGCGTCCTTGCGGCAGGAGGGCGTGAAGGTGGTGGTGGTGAACTCCAACCCTGCCACCATCCAGACGGACAAGGAGATTGCGGATATAGTATATATTGAGCCGCTGCGCGCGGACTTTTTGGAGCGGATTATCGCAAAGGAGAAGCCGGACGGCATCATCGCCACCATGGGGGGGCAGACTGGGCTCAACCTTGCGGTGGAGCTGCACGAAAAAGGCGTGCTGAAGAAATACGGCGTGGAGTTGCTGGGCACGGGCATCGAGGCGATTGAAAAGGCAGAGGACAGGGGCAAGTTCCGGCAGCTCATGAAGGAGATAAACGAGCCCATACCCGACAGCGTCGCAGCAGGCACGGTCGAGGAGGCGGAGGAATTCGCCAAAAAGCACCCGTTCCCCCTCATATTGCGCCCCGCCTATACGCTAGGCGGCACGGGGGGCGGCATTGCAAGGAACAGGCCTGAGTTCGAGGCGCTCCTCGCGCTCGGCTTCACGCTGTCGCCGACGCACCAGATACTGGTGGAGGAGTCCGTGCTTGGCTGGGGCGAATTCGAGTACGAGATGATGAGGGACAGG
>JBAZBT010000016.1:0-12206 GCA_041671345.1 Candidatus Micrarchaeia archaeon | reverse complement strand
CGACGTGGCGCAGCACTACCTCAACAAGAAGGGCATCTCCGCGGTGCGCCGCGTGAAGAAGTCCGACATGGAGAAGCTCCAGAGGGCAACAGGCGCCAAGGTGGCGACCACCCTTGACGACCTCTCCAGCAAGGACCTCGGCTTCGCAGGCGACGTGAACGAGAAGTCGATTTCCGGCGAGAAGATGGTGTTCGTGGAGAACTGCAAGGATGCAAAGTCCGTGACGATATTCATCCGCGCAAGCACCGAGCACGTGGTATCCGAAGGCGAGCGCGCGCTCGTGGACGCAATCGGCGCAGTCTCATCCGCCGTCGAGGACGGCAGGTATGTGACGGGCGGCGGCTCCACTGAGCTTGAGCTTTCCATCCAGCTTGGCAAGTACGCAACGGAAATCGGCGGAAGGGAGCAGCTTGCCATCCACGCATTCGCAGAGGCTTTGGAAACCGTGCCGCGCACGCTTGCCGAGAACGCAGGCATGGACGCGATTGATGCGCTCGTGTCGCTTCGCGCCAAGCACAAGAAGGAGGACGGGCTGCACTTCGGCGTGGATGTCTACGCAGGCACCACTGCCGACATGAAGGGGCTCGGCGTGTACGAGCCGCTGAAGGTCAAGACCCAGGCAATCGCGTCGGCCTACGAGGCTGCAAAGATGCTGCTGAGAATCGACGACATGATTGCCAGCAAGGGCAAGTCCGGCGCAGGCGGCATGCCTCCGGGCGGGCCTGGCGGCATGGGCGGCGGAATGGGCGGGGACTATTGAGCCTTTTTCCTTTTTCTTCTTTTTTCTTTCTTTTGTTTTTTCTGTTTTTATTTTTTTCACCCCAGCGCAAGCGCGCTTGAGGAAGCAATCGAGAAGAGGATGAGCGACATCGGGGCGCAGATGGCAAAGTAAAGGGCAGCGCGCGCCGGATTCGACTCCGTTAGCGCAAGGAGGAGCGCGGAAAGCGCGGCATTCATGACCAGGTAAATCTGGCTGGCAAGCGCAAGCGTGGAGAGGAGCGCGGCATCGGGCTGCGCGCTTCCGGCGCCCGCGGCAGAGGCGCCTGACAGCGTGGGCGCGAGGTACACGACCGTACCAAGGATGATTGGCACGAGAAGCGCGGAGGAGGCAAGCACGGTGTATCGCTGGATGGACAAGAGCGCGGCGCGCTCGCGCATGAGCGCGAAAAAAGAGGAAACATCCTCCGCGCACTCGCGGAGCGCGGAATACATGTCCGCGCCCGTTTCATAGGCAACCACGATGAGCGAGAATGCGCGCGCCGCAAGCGGCGTGGGGCAGTATCGGGCCGCAGCTGCCATGGAGGATTGGAAGCTGTCGCCGGCCATCTGCCTTGCAAGTGCGAGCGCAAACGCCTCGGACACCCTGCCAAAACCCCCCTTTGAAAGCAATGCCAGCATTTTCTCGGCCGACAATAGCTTGTGCGTGGATGCTGCGGTGCAAAGCGCGTCCGGCAGCAGCATCTCCGCGCGCTTCATTTCCGCCTCGGAAAAGTACGCGGCCAGGGAATAGATTGCAGGCCCTATGCAGATTGAAAGGAAGGCGAGCATGGCGCTGCCTGCGGCAAGCGAAATGCCTGCAAGCAAAAGCGAGAGCGCGGCAAGCGCAATCGCAAAGCGCCTGCCGCCGGCGCGAACCCCCCTGCCTGCCAGGTATTCATCCAATGTTCCGGCGATTTTTTCGTTTTTAACAGGGGGCAGCAGCAGGAACATGGCGCCAAGCGCCGCAGCATCAAGCGCAGGGAAGATGAGCAGGAAGGCAAGCCATGCTTGCCACTGCCGCACTGGCTCGGAAAGCACCAGGGGCGAAACGGCTGCGAACACCGAGAAGAATGACGGGATGAGCGCGGAGACCGCGATGAATGCGATTGCGAGCAGCGAAAACTTCCCGGCAGAGCCGCGCATCTCGGAAATCTGCGCCGCCGCCATTTCATCGGCCATCCTGCGCAGCGGCTCGGTGCCCTTGCCGGTCTCGTAAATCATGGAAAGTAGGAGAAGCGAGCGCTTGAGGGCAAGCGAGCCGGTGGAGGCGGACAGGCGCGCAAATGCCGCCTGCACCGAGGCGCCCGACGCAATTTCCATTCTGATGGGGGCCAACTCGCGCGCAAGCGCATAGTTTCCCTGCGCGAGCCTTTCAACGCACCTCTCAAACGGCACGCCGATGTCGATGTAAATCGCAATCTCGCGCAAAAGATAGGGGAGCTCAGACTCAACCAGCCTTTCCCTGCGCGAGGCAAGGATGGACGGCAGCCTCAGCAAGAAAAAAAAGGCGATGCCGAATGAGAAAAGGAAGGCGCCGGACGACAAGATTACGTCTGAAAAAAACAGGAGGCTTGCTGCGCCGAGCACCGCGCCTGCCCCAAGCGCGGCAAACAGGGAAAAGGAAAGATAGCCCCGGGCGTTTCCACGCCCAATTGCCGCACGGGCAAACGCTGCACGCACGTTTTGCTCGGATTTGAGGGAAAACCCCAGCCTGATTGGAAAGCTGCACGCATTTTCCACGAGCCTTGCGATGCTCATGCGCCCTGGCCCCCGTACAGGCGTTTCTGTATCTCGGCAAATGCGCCCCCAAATCCGCGCTGCCCCATTTGCCTGCCAAAGAACCGCTCCCTTGCCTTCATTTCAGAGGCAACCTCCCGCGCGCCCATGCCGGTGCCTTGCGCGATTTTCCCCAAGAGCGGCGCCATGCCTGCCGCCGCATATTTCCTGCCGTCATAGGCTGCAATGGGGCGCATCACATCGGCAGGATTCCCCACTGCGATTTCAGTGACCTTTCTTTCTTCAGCCAGCGCGCGCTTCCTTGCATTGTAGGCTGAGATGCGCCGCTGCACGATGAACACCCCTATCCCCTCGAGGTCCGCCTCCAGGCAGCCCATCGCCCTCATGCGAAGCATTGCATCGCGCGAGCTTTGCGCGTGGATTGTGGCATAGCACCCCTTTGCCTGCCCTGAAAGCGCGGATTCCACGAGCGCGCGCACCTCCGGCGGCGTGCGGACCTCGCCCACCACCACCCTGTCGGGGCGCATGCGCAATGAATCGCGCACCAATTCCGCCATGCCGATGCCGCCTTCCTCGAATGGCAGCAGCCTTACCTGGTGCGGATGGGGCAGGCGAAGCTCGGGGGTTTCCTCGATAAGGAGCAGCCTCTCGCTTGCAGGCACAAAGCAGAGAAGGGCATTAAGCGTGGTGGTCTTGCCGCTTGCGGTGTTGCCTGCGACAAGCACGGGCAAATCCGCCTGCATGCAAAGCGAGAGCAGGGAAAGCATCCTCGCGTCATATGTGCCGAGTGACAGCAGGTCGAAAGGCGAGAGCGGCTGCCCGCTGAACTTGCGTATGGTGAGCTCGCAGGGCGAGATTGGCGGCATGGAGGCGTGCAGGCGCGAGCCGTCCTCGAGCACGGCATTCATGCGCGGCTGCTGCGCCGTGAGCCTCCTTCCCAGCCCCCTTCCCAGCCTGTTCACGAGCGCAACGAAATAATCCGCGTTCGTCACGGCAACATCGGTCTTTTTCCAGCCTTTGCCCCGCACAAAAACATAGACCGGCTGCCCAATCCCGATAAGCGCGATTTCCTCGAGCTGCTGGTCGGAAAGAAGCGGCTGCAAAAATCCGCTGCCGAATGTCTGGAGGTGGATGGTGCTGCACAGGTATCCCTCCTGCTCGCCGTCAATCGAAATTCCCTGCTCCTCGCACTCCTTCAAAAGAAAGCGCTTGGCAAGCGCCAAGCCTTCGCCCTCGCCGGCTTCAGCGCCGGCATTGCCCTGCTTTCCTGTTTTTTCCCTGATGCGCATGGCAACGGCGGCAACCAGCTCCTCCTCCTCGGCCGAAAGCTTCCTGAGCCCGGTTTTGTACCCCGCCCCCCAGTCACAGGTCTTCCAGCCAAGGCTTTCCATATGCTCACCAACAACCCAAGCCCGAAGCCCATGCCCTTCGGGCATGGGTAAAGGCTTGCTTATCTTTCGCATGCAACTTCCATCATCCGTCAGCAAGCCCAAGCCTTTAGGCTTGGGTTGTTGACCCATCACCGCTCCTTTTCCATTTCAGCACGTCGCCCGCCTCTATGCAAAGGGCATCCGTCATCTTCACCGGCAATTCAAGAAGGAAAGACGATTTCTTTTTCGGCGAGACGAGCGCGGTGTTCGGCGGAATCCGGCGGAAGACCTCCGCCACCTCCCCGTCAGCATGCAGGTAAACCGCGTCGAACTCCTTCTTCACAAAATAGGAATGGATGGAAAAAATCCCGTCATAGCCGAACACGAACAATATGGGCACGATTTCGTCGCGGAACATCAGCCCGCGCACGCGCTTGAAGTCCGTGTCCGCCGTTTCAAGGTCTGCCTTGACGCTTTTTTTCTTGGTTAAGTTCGTGATGGTGTGCATGCGGCGCCCCTATTTCCCATACTTCCTCCCCCTGCGCGCGAATTCCGAAAGCGCGCGGCGGAAGTCGCCCTCCCCAAAGTCGGGCCAGAGCTTCTTGGAAAAATAATATTCCGAGTATGCGGACTGCCAGGGCAAAAAGCCGCTGGTCCGAATCTCCCCCGATGTCCTGATGACGAGGTCGGGGTCCTCCCAGCCGCCCGTGTAAAGCAGCTTTGAGAACGCCTTCTCGTCCACCTTGTGGAGGCGGCGGGCAAGCGCGGCATTCACGGCGTCCAAAAGCTCCTGCCTGCCGCCATAGGCGAGCATGAGGTTGAGCTCGTACTTTCCGTTCTTCGCGGTGTCGCGCTCCACCTTCCTCATTTTTTCCACAATGTCCTTCGGAAGCGTGGACAGGGCGCCGCGGAAATGCACGCACACCCCGTATTTCCTGTAGTCCTCCTTCAGCCCCTCCGCGAGCTTCTGGTTGAAAAGCGAAAACAGGTTTTTCACCTCGTCGGAGTCGCGCATGAAGTTCTCGGTGGAAAAGCCCCACATGGTAAGCTTCCTTATCCTGTGCCTGCGGCACCACTTGAGCACGTCGCCGATGTGCTCGATGCCCCTGTTGTAGGCATAGGGGATGGTCTTGCCGTTCTTCCTTGCCCAGCGGCGGTTCCCGTCCGGTATGATTGCAATGTGCCTAGGCTTTGCGGATTTTGCCAATTTCCCCCTCCTCCCGGCAGGATTTCTCACGCAACCATTTTCAACCTATTTGATTCCCAATGGCAGCAGCGTCGACAGCTTTTTCCTGAGGGCCGCGTACCTCGAGTGAAAGCGCACAAAAGGCGACGAGCTTTTCCCCCCGATTTTCCGCTGCGCGCGCAAAAGCGCATGGGCGTCAAGCGAAGCCACCCCGTAAAATTCGACGTATGCGGCGCCCACCTCGGACGGATGGTGCGCGTCGCTTCCCGCCAGCAGCGCTTTTTTGTTCTTGAGCGCAAAGCCCATGGCGCGCGCATTCTGCGAGGCGAGCGGCACGCGCGCGTTGAACACTTCAATGGCATCGATTTTCAAAAGCATGCCCGGCGCAAGCCCTGGAAGGCCGATGCCGTGCCTTGCAAAATCATACGGGTGCGCCGCGGCGCACACCGCGCGCTGCCTTTCCACTTCCGCAAGCACGCAAGGCAGCTTTCCCGGCGCTATCCTCTTCTTCACGAAATAAACGAGCAAATCCCCGGCGTCCGTCCTCACTTCCTCCCCCACTATCACCTGCAGCGGCATCCTCCCTGCGCGCGCAATCCCCTGCGCCTCGACCGCGCCCTCGATGCAGTCGTGGTCCGTGATTGCAATTGCAGAAAGGTTGCGCTTCACCGCCGCGGCAAGCACGTCCTCCACGCGCGACAGCGAATCCGGCGAGTGGCGAGTGTGCATGTGCAGGTCGGCCTTGAATGCGCGCGCCATTCATCTCCCCCCAAACGCCTTCCGCCCCAATATCCCGGCATATGCTGATAATGTTGACGGATTCAGCATCCCGCCCCACCTGTCCATCTTCCCCCTCTCGTTCAGCAGCTCCTCGAAAAACATCGCCTTTGCGGCGGATACCATCGCCGCTGGCGGCTGCCCACCTGCCAAGTCGAGGGCGGCCCTCAAATGCGAATGGAGCGCAAGGTCAAGCCCGTACTGCGCGCGCCATGCGCGCTCGTACTTCTCGGGCTCCCCCGCGTTCCTGCCTGCCAAGAAGCCGCAGCTTGCCCCGAAGAAAACCCCGCCGCCCGTGGTTGATTTCACCTGCCCTGCCGCGTCCCCTGCCAGGAGCACCGAGCGCTTTCCAGCCTTCATGGCGGTTTTCGCGCGCACCGAGGTGGGAATCACTGCTGCAAATTCGTGGGAAGGCTTCCCGCCAACCCCGAGCCTTGCGAGGAAGCGCCTGTAATATGCAAGCGGGTGGTGGCCCGGCAGGCTCACGCCGATGCCGATTTTCGCCTCGCTTCCGTTTTTCGGGATGACCCAGCCGAAAAAGCCCGGGAATTCCCTTGATGAGAGATAAAGCGCCGCGCAGTGCGCATCCTCGCATTCGTAGGCGAAATCCCCCTGCATGCTTGCCACGAACGTCCTGATTTTCGGGAAGCCGAACCTCTCCGCGACCAGGGACGCGGGCCCGTCCGCCCCAATCACGCACTCGGCCTCGAAATTGCCGGACACCTTGCTGCCCAGCCTGAGGCTCCCCCCCTCCTGCACGAACTTCTCGGCGGCAAGCGAGTCAAGCTCCTGGCGGGAAACCAGGACCGCCGTCTCTTCCTTCGGCTTGATCACGAACTCTTCCTTCCCGCAGACTATCCTCGCCGAGTCGATGGTGTTTATCTGCGCGCGCGAGTAGTCCACTCCGGCAAGCGCGCGGAGCGCCTCGAGGCCCGATTTTGAAATGAGCCCCGAGCACGCCTCCGGCTCGCCCACCTTTTTGTGCTCCTCGCTCACAAGCGCATCCTTGCCTTCGCGCAATGCCGCGATGCCTGCAAACAGCCCGGCCGGCCCAGCGCCCACGATATGCACGTCCGCCATGCACATTCTCGCGCGGCGTAGGTTTTTATTGAGTTGCACCCGGGCGTGCGGATGCCAAAATGCGCCGAAGCGCATTTTTATAAGCGAATGGGGTATAAAGACGTCAGCGGCTGGGAGGCCGCTTCCTAGGGGGTCATACCGTGGTGGCATTCACATTCGACGCATTGTACTTTTCGCTCATCGTCTTCCTGTCCGCAGCCATCCCCGGGCTTGCCATCGGCTGGCCCATCATGAAAAAATCCGGCCTTGGCTCCATGGAAAAGGCAATCCTCTCGTTTTTCATCGGGATGTTCGCAGTGCCCGCCCTCCTGTTCATCGAGTCGCTCTTCGGGGTGAAATTCTCCCTTTTCCTGGTTTTTGCAAACATCCTCATAATCACGGCGGCAGGGGTTTTCATGGGGGTGAGGGGCGGGGCATTCAGCATATCCGCCCCCAAGCTGCCGGAAATCGACGGCTCATTTTTCGCATACGGGCGCATTCAGGAGTGCCTTGGCGCTCCTGCCTCCCGCGAAGCTTTGCTCCGCAAGGCAGCTTCGCTTGCAGTGCCTGCGCTCCTCCTGGTTGCGCTGCTCCTTGCCTTCTGGATAAGGATACAGACGTATTCCCCGATGTATTCCGAGCTTGACCCGTACTGGTACATCTACGGGACAGGGCAGATAATCCGCCTTGGCATCCAGCCTGCCACCGACGATACCGCCTGGTGGCCGGAAGTGATGGCGAACCACCACGCCGCGCCCCTCAAGCAATACCTTGAGGCCGGATGGTACGCGCTTTACACCGGCGGGGGCGAGTACAACAACTACCTCCTGTTCACGACTTCCTCCTGGCTGCCCCCCATCTCGGCGGCGTTCGTCTCCTTCGGCGCCTATCTCCTGGTGTCCTCGCTTTATGGCCGGCGCTACGGGCTTTTCGTGGCGTTCCTCCTGGCGTTCCTCCCAATCACAATCTACAAGATGTCCGCGGGCGTGAACGAGGCTGCGCCGGTCGGCAACATGGTGCTTTTCATGGCCATGGGGCTGTTTGCCATGTCCCTTGTGAAGAAAAACAAGGCGCTCAACATCCTCTCCGCGTTCGCCTTCTTCGTCTCGGTGCTAAGCTCGAACTTCACCCCGGTGGTGGCTCTGCCGCTCGCAGGCATCGCCATCCTCCAGTCGCTTGACTATTTCTGGCGCGGCAAGAAGAACAGGGAGTTTGTGGACGTGGATTCGCTGGTTCACGCGGCCAGGGGCTTCCTGGGCGGCAAGGGCATCTCGGAGCCAGCCAAATCGCTGTGCCATGCCGTGGCATCGCAGTCGTTGCTTTGCGCGGTAATCGGGTTTTTCCTGGGGGTCGTCTTCAACTTTTCAACATACGGCGGCTCAATCATAAACGCAATCACCTACCAGCCTGTCCTCATGGCGCTTGCAGGGCTGGCGTTCGCGCTTGCCCTGAATTACCTTTCAGGCCTGGGGTGGGACGACAAGAAGCGCTATGCCGTGATAGGCGCAGGCGCGCTTTCCGCGCTCCTGCTTGTGTTTTTGACACCTGCCGGCGGGATTGCCCGAAGCACGGTGTCAGGCTACCTTGGCGCGGCGGAATTCAACACCGCGCTCGACCGCACCATCGCAGAGCAGAACCTGGCCGGCGCCTCGTTCGAAGGCGAGGCGGGATTCCTCGCCCTAGTGCCGAAAAACCACGTCGAGGCGAACGCGTCGGGGCTTGGCATCGTCGCAAATATCGCCTATGGCGCGCTTTCCGTGCTGGCTGCGGCTTTCACATTGCTCGGCAACACAGTCTTCCGCATGCTTGACATCTCGTTCAGCATGTTTGCCGGCCTGAAGCAGACGACTTCCACGAAGACGGACTCGCTGTTCTTCGTCTTCCTCACCATCTCGGCAATCGGCCTGGCGCTTAGGCACTTCAACCGCGGCAAGGAGGAGCGCGAGCTCCCGTCCGTCCCGCTCCTCATGCTCCTTGTCACCATGCCTGTGCTTTACGTCGGCATAAACAAGATAAAGTACACCATCTTCGCAGGCATGATGATTGCGGTCGCAGCCGCCGTTGCCCTGGCGGAACTTGAGCGCTTCTTCAGGTGGCTTTCCAACAAGGCAAAGATGCAGGATGGCGCAAAATACGTGTCGGTCGCATTCGCCTTCCTGCTTGCCCTCACAGTGTATGCGCAGGCGGCGGGGCCAATCCCGTACGCCTACATTTTCACGATAAAGTCGTTCGAGCCCCGCTACCAGGACAATCCGGCCGCCATGACGCCCGTCGTTTCCAAGCTGTGCGAGGACTTGCGCGCAAAAGGCGTGCCCTACAGCCAGATGCAGCCGCTTTGCGACGCAGGCGCGTATGCCAACTATTCGGACGATATCAACAGCCAGTTCAACGTCGACCTGTGCTGGCTGTCCCAGATGAAGGTGGACGAGCTGTTCCCGCCTGCGAACGACGCAGCCGCGCAGGAGCGCTCCTCCGAGGCGCTCACCTCCGCCAAGTTCCGCTGCAACAGGATTGCGGACTACTGGATAGATTCCATGGAATGGATGGGCAAGAGCCTCAATTCGTCCGACCGCGTCACCTCGTGGTGGGACTACGGGCACTGGACGAATTTCTTCGCGGACAAGAAGACCGTGCTTAGGAACGAGCACGCGTCCCACAAGATGATAGGCAGGGTCGCGCACGACTACATCGTCGGGACCACGGCCGACCTGGTGGAAGGCATGAACTATTTTGACAGCCGCTACGTGCTTTTTGACGTGGAGCTGGTGGGCGGGAACCCGTTCGGGGGGAAATACGGGGCGCTCAACTACCTTGGATGCGTGCATGAAGGCAACACCACCCTCGCGTCGCAGCCAGGCTCATCGCAGTGCGAATACGACCACTCGCCTGAAAGGATAGCCATCCCGCTTCGGCAGACCGCCGCGACCGCGTGCGTGATATCCGAGAGCCAGCAGCGGACCGGCGTGTACGCCTACAGGCTTGGCAAGGACACGCTGGACCAGACAAAGCCGGCGTATTGCGTGGGGGAGACCACGATTGCAACAGGCGAGAAGATATCCGCAACATACTACCTTGACAGGAAGGACGCCAACGGCGACCTGGTGCTCTCCAAGGGCTTTATCCGCCAGATTGACCTGCAAAACGAGGTCACCTACGCGGAAATGGTGTACAACACGCAAAAGGTGTGGCCAGGCCCCAACGGCACGGTTGTGGACGGCATGGAGGACGCAAAGACGGACTTCTACAAATCCAACCTCTACAAGGGCTACTACCTCGGGGAGCTCCCCGGATTCGACCTCGTCTACACAAGCAAGAAAGGCGAGATAAAAATCTACCGCATGAGGGACTTCACAGGCAACAAGGAAGGGCGCATTGACCCGAAAATAACCGGGGGGGCCCCGGACTGATTGGCGGGCGCTGCCAGTTTCCCCATGCGGCGCAGCCTGCGCATCAGGCCCGCTTCCTGCTTTCTTTTCCCTTTTTGTAGGCGGCGCCAATGATGGAAATGGACTCAAGCGCGTCGTCCGCGGTTGCGCAAAGCCCGGGCTTTCCGCCGATTTTCCCTATGAAATCGGCGGTCTCCGCGCGGAAGCTTGCGTCCTCGCCCTCGAATTTCCTCGCTTCGATGCCGGGCGGCCCCATCTCGGGCTTCATCCTGTAGACCGTGAGCGTTTCCGTGCCGTAGCTCCTTCCCAGGCCATCCACGTTCACCTGCGCGCGCTCAAGGAAAATCTCGAACGAAAACAGGTTCTTCCACTGCACGCAGGATGTGAAAAGGGTGGCGCTCTTGCCGTCCTTCCCCTCAAGCACCAGAAGCCCGGTATCCTCGGCAGGCGCATGCCAGAAGTAATTCTTCAGCATGCTGTGCGCAAGCTCCAGTTTCTCGCCCGAAAAGAACCGGCTCAGGTCTATCAGGTGGCTTCCCTGGTCTATGAGCTGCCCGCCTCCGGATATTTCCGGGTTGAAGCGCCATTCCTTTTCGTATCCCGGCCTTCCGCCGTGCCCGTACCTTGCGCGCATGTACAGGATCTTCCCGTGCTCCCCCGACCTGCATATCTCCCTTGCGGCAAGGATTGCCGGGTGGAAGCGGTGGTTGAAGCCCACGCAGACGGTTTTGCCGCTCTTCTTTGCGGCGTCCAATACCGCTTTCACTTCCGATGGGTTCCTGCCCGCGGGCTTTTCCACCAGCACGTGCTTGCCGTGCTGCAGCGCATCCACCGAGATTGGCGAGAGCCAGTCGTGCGTGGTCGCAACCACGACCGCGTCAATATCGCCGCTTCTCGTGACTTCCTTCCAGTCGGAGTGCGCGCTTGCCCTGTATTTCCCCGCAAGCTCTCCCGCCCGGGCAATGTCCACGTCAGCCACGCAAGCCACGTTCTCGCCGAGCGAAAGCAGCGCGTCCGCACGCTTGTTGCCTATCAGCCCGGCGCCGATTATCCCCCAACGCATAAAACCATCCTTTTCCATCCGTGAAACGCTCATTTCCTGCTTATCCGGAATCCGCTGTGCCTGTACGTGAAATTGTTCCTCACGAACAGCAGGTCCGAATCCACCATCATGCCCACCAGCCGCCCAAAATCCGTCTTGGGCTTCCAGCCGAGCTTTTCGCGGGCCTTCCTCGAGTCGCCGCAGAGCATGTCCACCTCGGACGGCCGCATGTAGTCCTGGTCCTTTTTCACATGGTCCTTCCAGTCCAGGCCGGCGTGCGAGAACGCAGCCTCGCAGAATTCCCGCACGGTGTGGGATTCCCCTGTCGCCACCACGTAGTCGTCGGGCGTTTTCTGCTGCAGCATCAGCCACATCGCCTCGACATAATCGCCGGCAAAACCCCAGTCGCGCGCTGCGTCCAGGTTGCCGAGCCTAAGCTCGGTGTCCGCGCCTTCCTTTATTTTCGCCACGCCAAGGCTGATTTTCCTGGTGACGAAGTTCTCGCCGCGCCTGGGCGACTCGTGGTTGAAGAGTATTCCGCAGGAATTGTGCATGCCGTACGCCTCGCGGTAGTTCACGGCTATCCAGTGCGCAAACACCTTGGCCACGCCATAGGGGCTCCGCGGGTAGAACGGGGTGGACTCGTTCTGCGGGCTTGCCGCGACCTTGCCGAACTGCTCGGAGGAGGACGCCTGGTAGAAGCGCACGTCAAGGTCGGAAATCCTTATCGCCTCCAGCACATTGAGCGCGCCCACCGCGGTCACCTCGCTTGTGTAGATTGGCTGGTCGAAGCTTATCTTCACGTGCGACTGCGCCGCGAGGTTGTACACCTCGGACGGCTCGTATTTCTTGATGGTGGAGACCAGCGAGGACGCATCTGTCATGTCGCC
>JBAZBT010000015.1:0-12223 GCA_041671345.1 Candidatus Micrarchaeia archaeon | reverse complement strand
ACCAAATCCGCCTTCTGGCCGGTGGAGTATTCGAGGTTTTTTATGAGGGGGGAGCCCTTGCCCGCGCTCCTGCCGTATTCCGTGCTGTGCATGTGCAGGGCGAGCGGCAGGCTGGTGTTGTCCTTGACCGTGAGGCCTGCCATCGAGGAAAGCCAGTCATGGCAGACCGCGATGTCATAATCCTCGGGCTTCAGCGCCTTGCAGAAGATGTCCGCGGAGAGGAAATTGTAGGAGAAAACGTCCCCGAAAAAGTCCACCCCGCCGTCGCCCCAGCGGCGTATCTCCTCGTCTATCATGAGCGGCACCAGGCTCTTCATCTTGACGGACTTCGGGCGGTAGACGGAGATGTTCTTCCCCATCTTCTCCCGCGTGCGCAGTTTCCCGTCCGCGTTCATGGTGAAGACGGTGAGCTTGTGGCCCATTGCCGCATACTGCTTGGTTATTTCCGCTGCGTATGTGCCAAGCCCGCCGATAAGGCGCGGCGGGTATTCCCAGACAAAGTATGCAATGTTCATATGGTGCACCACCTTACCTATTTTCCTGCCAGGTCACTTGCTGAGCTTCAAAAGCTGCGCGCGCACTTTCTCGTCCGTGCCGTAGATTGCCTTCGCCTTGATGGAGAGTATGTGCTCGCCCATCATCTCAAGCCAAGGGGAGAAATGCCTGCCGTTCGCGTGGTAGAGCACGCTTGCAAGCGGCGCGGACTTGATGCGGGCGAAAAGCTCGGCAACGTTCCTGGCGCGCCCCGCTTCTTTCCCGTCAGGAGTCTTGAAAACGAACTCCTTCCCGGGCTGGCATTCATTTTGCATTTCAAACACCTCCTAATCTCGCCTTGAAGTCCTGAATAATATTCATGTAATTAATAAATCCTTCATACGGGTTCGCGTAGTGGGAGAAATACTTGTGCACGTCGCCGTCCGACAGCGACTTTGTGCAGAGGTAGTACAGGTGGTCGCTGCTCTGCAATAGCCGCCATGCCTCGAGGCTCTCGCCGCCCTGCCTTCGCGCAGCCTCGCCCAGGGACTCCATTTCGCTGAAGCACGCGTGCTGCATGTCGTTGCCAAGCCACGCCGACAGGTCGCGCTCCATGTCCGCCCATGACGTTGGGTACGGGACGTCCATCGTCCCGCGCGCGTCCCACCCCGCCACCTCGCGCGCCATCCTGAAGTTCAGGTTCTTGTGCGCCAGGCAGGCGCCAGGCAGGCTTTTGAGGAACGAGAATATGCCCGTGTCGCTCCAGTGGTGCTCGCCGAACGTCTCGAAGTCCATGAAGATGTTCACGCACTGCCCGTCGCACTTTGCCAGCCAGCCGGCGTATTTTTCAGCCGTGAGCGGCCACTCCTTCCATGTGCGGGAGGAGAAGCGGTAGCCTATGTCGTCGGACAGGTTGTAGTTCCTCATGAGCACCTTGATTTTTTCGCAGCCCTGCACGCCGTAGACGTAGTTCGGCGAGCGCCAGCCGAGCGTGTGCTCGATGCCCTCGGCGATTATTCCGCTGTAGCCGAGCCGCTCGGCGCGGGCGGCTATGTCGTTCGAGAAAATCGACTCGGTGTTGCGGAAGACCGAGGGCGCCACGCCCAAAAGCGAGCGGATTGCCTCGTGGTGCATCCTCACCTGGGAATCGAACTCCGCGCCGTCGCGGTAGAACGAGGAGAGCGAGTGGTAGTATGTCTCCGCGAGGAAGTCCACCTTGCCGGTGTCTGCGAGCCGCTTGAACGAGTCCAGCACGTCTTTCCCGAACATCTCGCACTGCTCGAGGAAAACGCCCGTGAGGGAAAACGAGAAGCGGAAGTCCCCGTTGTGCCCGTCTATCATCTGGAGCAGAAGCTCGTTCGTCGGGAGGTAGCACTTCGATGCCACCTTGCGGAAAATCTGCTCGTTGAGCTCGCGGTTGAAGTACGCGTCCTTCGGCGAGGAGGGCATTTGCCCGGAATACATGCTGAGGAGCGAGACCTTGCGCAGCCGAAGCGGCTGGTGCACCTGGAAATACATGCATATGCTTGCCATGCCAAATCCCCCTGCATCGGTTCCCGGAACCCCACCATAAGGCGCGCCCGCCGTTCCAGGCGCCCCGCATCATATTCCCAAAACTTCATTATAAAACGCGCCCGCCGTTCCAGGCGCCCCGCATCATATTCCCAAAACCTCATTATAAACCGTGATGGTTTTTTTTGCCGTTTCCTCCCAGCCAAGCCGCGATGCGTCCTTCAGCTCGTGCGACGACATCACGCGGGACATGGACGGGTAGCGGAGGAGCGCAAGTATCTGGGACGCCATCTCGTCCACGTCCCAGAAGTCCACCAGCAGGCAGTTCCTGGCAATCTCGCTCACGCCGGAGTTTTTCGAGATGATGCAGGGCGTGCCGCTCGCCATCGCCTCCAAAGCCGAGATTCCGAACGGCTCGCTCACGCTCGGCATCACGTATACGTCGCAGAGGGAGTATATCTCCCTCTTCTCGTTCTCGGGCACAAAGCCCCAGAAGGACACCCTGTCCGCAATGCCAAGCTCGATGGAAAGCGAGATGAGCCTGGGAAGGAGCCCGCCCTCGCCCACCACCAGGAAGCGCACGTCCTTGTTGTGCCGGCGCACTTTTTCCGCGGCGCGCAGAAACTGCTCCGGCCCCTTCTGGTGGGTGAGCCGCCCGAGGAAAAGCACGAGCTTTTCCTTGCGGGCGCCGCCTTCCTTCTTGCGGTACTTGGCAGTGTCGATGCCGTTGTAGACCACGCGCACCTTGCCGGGATCCGCGCCGAGCTTCCCCACAAGCGAGCCCTTCATCCTTTCGCTTACTGCGATGGTGCGGTCTGCGATTTTCACGCCGAGGGACTCGATGTCGGAAATCCAGTTCCAGGGCACGGGGTTGCGGTCGTACTCCGTGCTGTGCATGGTGAGGACCAGCGGGATGCCAAGCGCGCGCCGCGCCATTACGCCCGCGGAAATCGTGAGCCAGTCGTGGCAGTGCACCAGGTCGTAGCGCGTGCCGCTTGACTTGATGGCGGCTGCCGAGAGGTGGGCAAAATCCTCTATCGCCCCTATGAGGTCGCGGGAATAGTTGTCGGGCGCGAGGCCGCCGGTTGCGCGCCCGTATGCGCCCACACCCATGCCGCTGCCGACCTGGATTATCCTCACTTTCGGGTGCGGGGGGACAGGGGGGGATTTTTGCAGCGGAAGGTAGAGGTCGACTTCGACGCCGAGCTTTCCCAGGCTCGACACTAGCTCAAAGCAGTGCACCCCAAGCCCACCGGTGATGGTGGGGGGGAATTCCCAGCCCAGCATGGCGATGTGCAAACCAATCTACCTTCCCACCTTTGCAGGCTAACGCAAGCTTTTTTATTAAACCTATGGGAAACGCGGGTATGGCTCTTTTAAGAGGCCCTTTTTCGGAGAAGGATGCGCTTTTGCACGAGTGGGCGCTGGCAAACCCGGAAGGGGGCTTTGCCGCATCCTCCATTGCATTTGCAAACACGCGCAAGCAGCACGGGCTTTTGGTTTCCGAAAGCGGCGGAATCCGCAATCTCCTTGTGCCGAAGCTGGAGGAGGAAGTGGCCGCCGGGGGCGGGAAGTTTTCATTGTCCACAAGCCAGTACGGGGGCGCGGTGCATCCCGACGGCTACGCGCGCCTGCTTGCATTCTCCTCAGAGCCGCTGCCCACGTTCCGGTATGAAGCGGAAGGCATCGCCGTTGAAAAGACGATTTTCCCCGCAGGGAGGAAGAACGCGCTCGGCGCAAGGTATGCGGTCTTCTCACGCCGGGCATTTTCCATGGAAATCCGCCCTTTGCTTAACTTCAGGGGGATGAACGGGATAACGCATGGCAGGCCAACCTATGCCATAACCTCCGGCAAGGCGTCGGTATCGGCAAGATGCAACGGGATGGAAGCCACGCTGCTTTCCGACAAGTGCGCTTTCACGCCGGGCAATGAATGGTACCTTGACTTTTTCTACGCGCGGGACGCCGAGCGGCGGACCGAGTGCGCCGAGGATTATTTTTCCCCCGGAACGTTCCGTTTCGAATCCAGCGGAAGCGCCGAGTTCTTCATTGCGGCATGCGAGGGCGCCGTGCGAAAAATCGACGCGCGGGTGGCGTTTGAATCCGCGCTTGCGCGCGCAAAGGCGGTTGCCGGCGCGCCGGAAAAGGCAGGGGGCGGGCAGGACAGGTTCCTCTCCGCGCTCCTGCTTGCCGCTGATTCGTTCGTGGTGAAGCAGGGCGGGGGGGCATCCATAATCGCGGGCTACCCCTGGTTTTCCGAATGGGGCAGGGACAGCATGGTTTCGCTGCCCGGCCTGCTTCTCTGCACAGGGAGGCTGCCCGAGGCGCGTGGGTTGCTTTCGCGGGCCGCCTCGCAGGTAAGGGAAGGGCAGCTGCCGAACTTCATGGGGGAGGGCGGCGTGCCGCTTTACAATTCCGCGGATGCCTCGCTTTGGTTCGTGCACGCCGCAAGCAGGTATGCCGATGCCGGCTCAGATGCGGCGTTTGTGAAGGAGGTGTTCCTTCCGGCAGCGCGCGGGATAGTGGACGGCTACTCGCACGGCACCGGGAACGGCATAGCGCTGGATTCCGACGGGCTTTTGATTGCGGGAAAAGAAGGCTCCAACCTGACATGGATGGACGTCAAGCTCGAGGACGGCTCCTGCCCCACGCCGAGGTGGGGAAAGCCGGTGGAAGTGAATGCGCTCTGGTACAGCGCGCTTAGGATTTCAGAAAACGCGTTCAGGAATTTCGACGGCAGGTTTGCGGACAGGTGCGCGGGATTGGCAAGGAAATGCGGCGCGTCATTCAGGAAGTTCTGGAACGGCAAGGGGCAGTGCCTGTTCGACACGCTGGAGCCGGACTCGGCGCAAGTGAGGCCAAACCAGATATTTGCGGCTTCCCTGCCGCATTCGCCGCTGGGAAAGGCCGAGCGCAGGGCGGTTTTCAGGAAAGTCACGGCGGAACTCCTCACGCCCGTGGGGCTCAGGACGCTGTCGCCCAGGGACCCGGATTACATGGGCATGTACCAGGGGGGCATGCGCGAGCGGGACCGCGCCTACCACAACGGATGCGTCTGGCCATGGCTCATGGGCGCGTACATCGACGCGGGCATTTCGCTTGGCGCCACGCGCCAGGAGGGGCTTGCCCTGTTGCAGCCTTTCAAAAAGCAGATGGGCGTTTACGGCGTGGGAAGCCTGCCAGAGATATACGAGGCTGACACGCTGCGCCCTGACGGCTGCATAAGCCAGGCGTGGAGCGTGGCGGAAGTGCTGCGGAAATACATGGAACTGCGGTAGCCGCGCGCAACCGGAGCGCGGAGCTGCCGCGCAAATGCGTTGGGCGGGATGGCGGGCCGGCCAGCGCGCCCCATCACAATTATATTCACTTGCCGCGCAGCATGGGAAAGGTTGGTGTTCTTATGGGAAAAAGCAAGAAAGACCTGGGAAAACAGGTCCAGAACATGAAGCACAGGATAATGGAGCTGGAGAAATTGACGAGGATGGACCCGCTGCACAAGCACCCGGAAAACCACGAGGAGCTTGACAAGCTGAAGAAAAAGCTTGCCGAGAGCCAGTAGCAGCGGGAGGCAGGAAGCCCGCAGCAAAGCAGGAAGGGGCCAGCCGGGCGCGCCCGATTAATCGAACCTTACCGCGCGCATGGAAAGCGAGCCGTATTCATATCCCTCATACGGATAGGAGACGCCGCTTTCCTTGCCCGCCGCGCCCATTGCGTACAGAAGCGGGTAGAAATGGTCGGGCGTAGGGTGCGCGAGTGCGGCAACCTGCCCGAGGCTTTGGTAATCGGCTATCGCCGCGTGGTCTTTCTTTTCCAGTGAATCTTTTATGAACGCGTCAAACTGCTTTGCCCAGTCAAATGGCGCGGCATCCCTGCCGCCAGGGCTGAGGGCGCGCAGGTTGTGCACCATGTTGCCGCTGCCGATTATGAGGATGCCTTCCTCGCGCAGGGGCGCGAGCTTTTTGCCGATGCCGTAATGGTGCTGCGCAGGCTTGTAAAAGTCAATGCTGAGCTGCACGACGGGAACATCCGCGCAGGGGTACATGTGGCGAAGCACGCTCCATGTGCCGTGGTCCAGCCCCCATGAAGAGTCCAGCCCGGCGGGGATGGGCTTGAGAAGCCGCTGCACGCGCGCCGCCAGTTCCGGCGAGCCTGGCGCGGGGTATTTCACGGTGTAAAGGGGCGGGGGGAAGCCGTAGAAGTCGTATATCGTTTTTGGCGCAGCCGTTGCAGCCGCCGCCGTGCCCTCGGTGAGCCAGTGCGCGGAGATGCACAGTATTGCGCGCGGCCTGGGCAGTTCCTTGCCAAGGCGCGACATTGCGCGCGTGAAAGGGTTGTCGAGGAGCGCATTTTCCGGCGAGCCGTGCCCTATGAAAAGGACGGGCATGGCGGGTGCCGCCCGGGGTGCCGCTTTTTTCCCTGCCATGGGGGGGTTTCACAATACAATAATAAAAACATCTTGCATTACACCGCCATGACACCTGCGGATAGGGGAAAAATAGTGGTCGGGCTTTCAGGCGGGGTGGACTCGTCAGTTGCGCTCCTTCTCCTCAGGCAGCAGGGATGGGAGCCGATTGGCGTTTCGCTCAAGATGGCGGTGTGGAAAAACAAGTGCAATGCGCTGCGCGAGAACGTGTGCTGCACGGACGAGTCGTTCGGCAATGCGCGCCGCGTTTGCGAAAAGCTGGGCGTCCCCCACCATATATATAATGTGGAGCGCGCGTTCGAGAAAAAGGTGATGGGCTATTTTGTGGATGAGCTGTCGCGCGGCAGGACGCCTAACCCGTGCCTGGTGTGCAACCGCGACCTGAAGATAAAGATGCTTTTCGAGTGGGCAGGGAGGCACGGCATTAAGCACGTGGCGACAGGGCATTACGCACGCATCGAGAAGGGGAAACTGTTGCGCGCATTTGACATGAAGAAAGACCAGACGTACGGATTGTGCCTCATCCCGCGCAAGTGGCTGGAGCGCCTTGTGCTGCCGCTCGGGAAGCTGGCGAAGCAGGAAGTATACGAAATTGCGATAAGGGAGGGGCTGGGCTTCTACGCAGGCGTGCAGCAGAGCCAGGACTTGTGCTTCGTTTCGGAGCACGCCATGAAGCCGTTCCTGTTCGAGAAGCTGGGCAAGCGCGAGGGCGACATCGTGGACGAGCAGGGCAGGAGGCTGGGCACGCACTGCGGGCTGTTCCTTTACACCGTCGGGCAGCGCAAGGGGCTGGGCTTGCCAAGCGCGCATTTCGTGAAGGGGTTTGACGCGAAGAGGAACGCGCTCATCGTAACGCGCGACAGGGCGCGCGTGCTTGGAAAAAAGTTCGCGGTGGAAAAGTTCGGCTGGCTATCCGGGAAAGCGCCTGCGCGCAAGTTTTCCGCAATGGTGCAGATAAGGACGCACCAGCCGGAGGTGGCTGCGGCCATCACGCCAAAGGGAAAAGGCGCCCGCTCGCTTGTTGTGGAATGCGCCCTGCCCATCGAGGGGATTGCGCCCGGGCAGGTTTGCGCGATATACAGGGGGAAAGCCTGCCTTGGCGGGGGCGCAATTGTAAGGGCGCTGGGCTGAACGGCGAAGCCTGCCTTGGCGGCGGGGCGGCGGGATGGCCCCGGCGGCGAGCAGCGAAGCTTTATTTACCTAGTGCGAGTATCCGCAGCGGGAGGGGTAGGATGGATGCCAGGCCGACAACCGACTTCAAGAAGATGAGCGCGAAGGGGGCGCTTTCCGAGCTTGGCGCATCTGAAAAGGGGCTTTCCGCCGAGGAGGCGGGGAAGCGCGCGGCGGAATTCGGCTACAACGAGGTTGCGGAAAAGAAGGAAAACGCCCTTGCGGAGTTCCTGCTGCATTTTTGGGGCCCCATCCCGTGGTTGCTGGAAATCGCGACCGTGATGTGCTACATCATAGGGAACAGGTTCGACGCGCTTGTCCTTGCCGTGCTGGTCATCGTGAACGGCTCGGTCGCTTTCTACAACGAGCATGACTCGAAGCAAGCGCTGCAGCTGCTCAAGAAGAGGCTCACCATAAAAACGCGCGTGCTGCGCGGCGGGGAATGGCAGACGATGGACGCGCGCGGGCTGGTGCCGGGCGACATGATAATGATAGGGCTGGGGGACGTGGTGCCTGCCGACGCCAAGGTGCTCTCAGGCGCCATATCCGCCGACCAGGCCGCCCTCACCGGCGAGTCGCTGCCGGTCGAGGTTCATGAGAACGACGTGATTTACACTGGCTCCGTAGTGAAGCGGGGCGAAGTGAAGTGCATCGTCGTCAACACGGGCATGAGGACGTATTTCGGCAAGACCGTGGAGCTTGTCAGCCTCGCCAAGCCAAAGTCAAAGACAGAGGAAATCATGTTCACGATATCGCGCTACGTGGCATACATCGGCGCGGCCCTCTTCCTTGTCGTATTGGCATATGCGATATCCATAGACGTCAAGCCGGTGGTCCTCGTCACTTTCGCCGTGCTGTTCATCGGCGGGGGCATACCTGCCGCGCTCCCCATGATGTTCACAATTTCGCAGTCCAAGGGGGCGATGGACCTGTCCAGGAGGAACATCCTCGTCACCAAGCTCGACTCGCTTGAAAGCGCGGCCTCGGTGGAGGTGCTCTGCCTCGACAAGACGGGCACGATAACGATGAACGAGCTTCAGGTGAGCGACGCCATCCCGCTTGGCAGGTGCAGGGAAGGGGACGTGCTTGCATACGCGGCGCTTGCCTCGAGCGAGGGCAGCAAGGATGCGATAGACTCCGCCATCCTGCGGCATGCGAAGGAGAATGGGGCCATGATGCCCCTCTGCACGCAGGTTTCCTACAAGCCCTTCGAGCCCGCCACCAAGCGCGCGGAGGCCGTCGTGAAAGAAAAGGGCGGGAAGTTCCTGGTGATGAAGGGCGCGCCGCAGACCGTGCTCTCCCTTTGCAGGGGCGCGACGAAGGCGCAGAAGGATGCCCTCGGCAAAGCGGTGGAAATGCTGTCCAAGAAGGGATGCCGCGCGCTTGCGGTTGCGCGCTCGGATTGCGGGAAGCCGGGAAGGCTTTCGCTTGTGGGCGTGATTGGCCTTGGCGACCCGCTGAGGCCTGACTCCGCCGAGACCATTGCCGCGCTCCGCATGGCGGGCATAAAGCCAATCATGATAACGGGAGACAACATGGCGGTTGCGCGCGAAATCGCGATGCAGGCCGGCATAGGCGGCAACATCGCAAGGATTGCGGACATAAGGAAGCTCCCGGAAAAGGAGCAGGCCGACGCGGTGCTTGCGTGCGACGGGATTGCCGAGATTTACCCCGAGGACAAGTTCTGGGTGGTCAAGCTTTTGCAGGCGCAGGGGAAGATTGTGGGCATGACGGGGGACGGCGTGAACGACGCGCCGGCGCTCAAGCAGGCGGAGCTCGGCATTGCGGTGAGCAACGCAACCGACGTGGCAAAGGCAGCGGCGAGCATGGTGATTACCGACCCCGGCACGAAGGGCATATTGGAGGCGGTGAGGGTGAGCCGCGAGGCTTTCCAGCGCATGCTCACGTGGACGCTCAAGAAAATCTCGCGCTCCATCCAGTTCATGCTCATCCTCATCGTGGGCTTTTTCTATTTCCATGACGTGGTGGTCTCGATAAACGGGCTGGTCGTGATGATGATAATCAACGACTTCCTGACCATGACATTGGCGATTGACAACTCGCGCGCCACGCGCACGCCGAACATGTGGAACCTGAAGAGCATCACGCTCGCATCCGTGTTTGTCGGGATAATTTTCTTCCTGATAGAGCTCGCGGTGTTCTTCATTGGACTGGGCTACTTCCGCCTCGATTTGGGCGGCATCCAGACGCTCATGCTGCTCTCCCTTGTCTACACCGGGCAGGTGGGCATCTACATAGTGCGCGAGCGCGGGCACTTCTGGCAATCCTGGCCGCACAGGTACGTGTCGGCCACGCTCTGGTTTGCAGTCGTGCTGCTCACGCTCATGGGAATGTACGGGGTCGCCATGGACAGGCTTCCCCTGAGGGAGATAGGCATCACGTTCGCCATCTGCGCCGCGGCAATACTGCTAACCGACTTCCCCAAGCACTGGGCATACAAAAAGCTCGGGATAGGGGACTGAGGGTTGATGGCAGGGCAAGCGCAGGGGAAAACCGGGACAGGCGCGCGAACGGGATTGCCGCCGGGCTGGGCGCGCCGGCGCTCGCGCTTTTTGGCGCGTATATTGTGCTGGCAAGCAAGAAATGAAATGGAGGGTGGTACGGATGGGATTGAACGGCTACTGTGTCGCGCTGGAAAGCGAGGCTTTGAAAAACACGGATTTCCGCCGCGTGCTCTACACTGGCAGGCACAGCCAGCTGGTCCTGATGAGCCTGGCGCCGGGCGAGGAGATAGGCATGGAAGTGCATTCGCACCTGGACCAGTTCTTCAGGTTCGAGGAGGGCGAGGGCAAGGTTTTCATCGACGACAACGCATACAAGGTGAAGGGCGGGAGCGGCGTGATAGTGCCTGCCGGCGCGCAGCACAACGTGGTGAACACCTCGAAAAAGGCGCCCCTGAAGCTTTACACGATATACTCTCCGCCCGAGCACGTCGACAAGACGGTGCGCCGCACCAAGAAGGACGCGGAGGCCATGCCGGAAGAATACGACGGGAAACCCACGGAATGATGCCCGGCAAGCCAACGGGGGAATCCTGCAACGCGGCGGCTTGCCGCGCCCATTGGCAACAAAAAAGCCTTAGCATAGCCTCTTCAGGCTCTCCTTGATTTCCTTCCCCCTCTTGAAAAGCAGCTTCTCCGCGTCGGTCTGCAGTATGGGGGTTGGGACGGCGACCGGATTCCCGGATTGGTCTACCGCGACGAAAAGGAGATTGGCGCAGCCGATTATGGTTTTCCTCACGCCGTCCTTGCCCTCCGCGTCCACCTTCACGCGTATCAGCATTGAAGTGTTGCCGACGTAAATCACGCCGGCCCTCGCGATTATTATCTCCCCGAGCTTGACGGGCTTTTCAAAGACGATGTTGTCCACGCTCACGGTGACGCAGTCGCCCTTGCAGTATCTCGTGGCTGCGATGTTGGCGGCCCTGTCCATCATCGCCATTATCACGCCGCCGAAAAGCGTGCCGTAGTGGTTGGTCTGCCCCGGCATTACGACATCGATGACTTCCGCGGCCCCTGTTGACAGTTTTTCTTCCATGCCAGCCTTGGCTGGGCAAAGCAATAAAAGGCGCTGACTGCCGCTGGCGGGTAGCCGCCCTGCCGCCAGGCGCGCAAATGCCTATTGTATGGTCCAGCCGCCGTCCACCGCAAGCACCTGCCCGGTTATGTAGTCGGCCTTGCCCGAGCACAGGAATGCGGTTGCATGAGCAATGTCTTCCGGCGTGCCCCAGCGCTTCCACGGGATTGCGGACGCCGTCCGCTTTTTCGCAGCCGCGCCCATGGCGCCCGACGCCCCGGGCGTCTCGATTGCGCCCGGCGCGACCGCGTTCACGTTTATTTTCCTTCCCGCAAGCTCAAGCGCCGCGGCGCGCACCATCGCATTCACCCCGCCTTTCGAGGCGCAGTAGTGCGTGAGGCCGGGAAAGCCGACCATGGATGCGATTGAGCTTATCAGCACTATCTTTCCGCCGCCCTTCATCACCGCCGCGGATTCCTTTATCGAGAAAAAGCTGCCTTTCAGGTTGATGTCGAGCACGGCATCCCAATCAGCCTCCCCCATCTCGCCTATTGCCCGGTAGGGGTAGATGCCGGCGTTGTTCACGAAGATGTCAAGCTTGCCGAAGCGCGAGACCGTGCCTGATACCAGCTTTTTTATTTCCTGGGGGTCCCCCATGTCGCACGCGACCCCCGCGGATTTCACCTTGAACCGGGATGCGATGTCCTTTGCAACCGCGTCGCATTCAGGCTGGTGCCTGCCGGTCACTACGACTGACGCGCCCTGCCTTGCAAGCTCCTCGGCAATGCCTTTGCCTATGCCCTTTGTCGAGCCGGTCACTATCGCAACTTTCCCCAACATGCCAACACCCCGCGTTTTTTGCAGACTGCATTGCGCAGGCATCCGCTAAGAACAAATAAAAATGCGCCTACCTGTGAAAAATGCGCCTACCTGCGCAAATCAGGCGCCATGCGCCCGGAGCTCGCCCGCCCGGGCGGGATTCGCCGGCCGGAGTGGCACGGTTTTGGGCACACAGGGCATTTCCTATTTTTTCCGTCCTCTTTTTGCCTGCGGGCAAAAAGGGACCCCTTTTTCGCTTCGCAAAAAAGTGGGCGGAAAAAATGGACC
>JBAZBT010000014.1:0-12292 GCA_041671345.1 Candidatus Micrarchaeia archaeon | reverse complement strand
TCCTGCCCGAAAAGCCGGTCGTCCTCCAGCTTGTCGGTGTACGGCGTGCCGCCCACCACGGCCTTGCCCTTCTTCCTCAATTCGTCCGCAACCGCGCCAAAGCCTATGTCGTCGAAGACTATCACGTCCGCCCAGTCCACAAGAGGGTGCCAGTCGTCGCATTTTTCCACAAACCCGTCGCAAACGTCGCGCTCGGCCTTGTCGTAGATGTGGTAGCGCACCTCGTTGCCTTCCCTTTTCACCTGCAGCGCAAGGTCGCCCACCAGCCCTTCTATTGAGACGAACAGGAATTTTCTGGGCTTTTTTTCCTCTGCGGCCGCCTGCGCGGCGCCGCTGGGTGGCGCGTTCATGCGCAATTTTCCCGGGGAAAAAATATAAAGAGAGGGTGCGGCATGCCGGGGAAACGCATTATTATAAATTCTATTGCGGCATAAGGAAGACGGCGGGACGGGCTTTTGTTGGCAGGCGCATAGCATGGGCGATATGGAAAAATGCTGGGGGATTCTCCCGAACGTTTCAAGGAGCTTTGCGCTGTGCATAAGGATACTGCCGGCGCCGCTGAACCGCCAGATGATGCTGTCCTACCTTGTTTTCCGCGTGATTGACACCGTCGAGGATTCAAAGGCGCCGCTTGCCCTGAAAAGGGGGATGTTTGCGGAGTTCCTCGCGCTGCTTTCCGGGAAAAAGGCGGACGATGCCGCGTCCAAAGCGTGCGCGAGGAGGATGCTGGCAAAGCTCGACTACACTTACGAGAAGGAGCTCCTCGGCGAGCTGCCCTGCCTTGTGCGCGCGTATTTCTCGCTGCCGAATGGCGCAAGGAAGGCGATAGGCAGGCGCGCGCGCGTGATGGCGAGGGGGATGTGCGAGTTCCAGAAAAAGCCCATCGAGACGTTCTCCGACCAGGACAGGTACAGCTACTATGTGGCAGGCATCATCGGGCACCTGTTCAATGACTTGCTGGAATTCAACGGGATAATCACGAGCAGCCTCAAGCGCCAGCTTTCCCGCTACGCGCGCCAGTTCGGGCTTGCGCTGCAGAAGGTGAACATGCTGCGCGACCTTGCCGACGACGTCGCTTCGCACAGGTACTATTGGCCGAAGAGGCTGCTTGCAAAATACGGCCTCTCCTATGCGAACATCTGCTCTGCAGAGAACCGCGAGAAGGCGCTGTCGGTGCTTCAGGAGCAGATAAAGGACGCGCGCGCATACATCGACGCCGCGATGCAGTACATATTGCTTCTCCCGAAAAAGGCGCTCCAGGTGAGGATGTTCTGCCTGATACCGCTTTTCATGGCGATAGAGAGCTATGTGAAGTGCATGGACAATGCGGAAGTGTTCGAGGCCGGGAAGAAGGTGAAAATCTCGCGCGAGCGCGTGGGGGACATCGTTGCAAAATCGGGCATGTGGGGCACGAACAACGAAAGGCTTGTGAGGTGGTTCGCAGCCTCGATGGAAAGCGTCCCTGGCGGCGTGTCGGATTTTGCGCTTGCGCGCGCATGACGGGCTATTTCTTTTTCTTCCCGCGCGCGAAATCAAGGATGGCATTGTTCACTATTTGGCGGATGGCATCCGCGTTCTTGTAGTCCTTCACCCAAAACGAGAATGAGACCAGGGCGCTGGACGGCTTGACTGAATCTGTTTCCAGGGCGTAGCCCATGTCGGGGAGCAGCCCCTTGGGCTTGGCGGCGGCGAGGGCGGAGACGATGCCTTTTTTGAGCGCGCCAAAATCTGCCCCGAGCGGAAGCTCCGCCTGGGTGGCGACAATGCTTATGTCGTCGGGCAATGACAGGTTGGTCACGCGCAGCTTTGCGAACTCCGAGTTGGAGATTATTATGCTGTTGCGCCACATGTCGGTGAGGCGCGTGGTCCTCATGCCAATCTTGTCAAGCTTCGCAATCTCGCCGGTGGGGAGCTTGAGGCAGTCGCCATAGTTGTAGGGGCGGTCGATCTGGAGCGCGATGCCTGCGAAAATGTTGCCCAGCGTTTCCTGGGAGGCAAGGCCCAAAATCAGCCCGACCACGCTTGTCACCGCCAATATGCCCGTCACGTCGAAGCCGGTCGTGGACAGCGCAAGCGTCAGGCCCACCACGTAGATGAGGAGCTTGGTGATTTTGCGCACAAGCGGCAGGAGGGAGAGGTCCATCTTCACCACGCGGGCGGACTTGTACCCCTCCTCGTAGTACCAGCGTATCACCGCGCCCGTCGCTTCGGAGAGCATGAAGGTGCCTATCAGTATGATTATGGCGACCGTGTAGCCCGCCAGGAACGTCGCGGCGCCCGACAGCTCCGGCACCGCGTTGAGCAGGAAGTAGAAGACGATTATGAAAAAGCAGGACTCGAGGGGCACCTTTATCGCCGCGATTACCCGGTCGTCAAGCGTGCTTTTCGTCTTGCCCGAGAAGAATTCCAGCGCTTTCACAATTATCGGCCCTGAGATTCCGCCCACTGCAAGCGAGAACAGGAAAAGCCCTGCGATGTAGCCAATGTAGGTTAGGGTGTCCATGCGCCTAAAAGGCACGAAAAAGAATATAAGCGAAGCGCCGTTGCGCGGCAGGCCAGCCCGCAGCCGCCCGAGCAACGGCAGGCAGGGACGGCACGCCGGCGCCACGGGGAGGCAGATATAAAAAGCTTCGGAGCGAAGTAGGGCGTGCCTATCGATTGATAGTGCGGAGGGACTGCATGGACACGGTCAAGATAAACGTGACAAGCGCTGAGAAAGCCAGCAGGCTTGAGCTCATCATAAGGTGGGTTTGGGGCACCATAGTCGCAATCATCCTGTGCATAATCGGGATATTCGCATGCCTTGCGATGTTCATCCAGTGGTTCTACATCCTGCTGCTTGGAAAGAGGCACCCGGCGCTTGCGAAGTTCGTGACAAACTGGTACAAGGCAATGGCGCAGCTGTACTTCTACATGTACCTGTCAACCGACGAGAGGCCGCCGCTCATGCCCGACCTGTAGTTTTTCCGCCCTTTTTTGTTTTTTCCTTTTCTTTTTTTCCTCCCCAGCCTATCCGCCCGCCCTACCCCCTAACTTATAAACCATTGCATTTTGAATATAATCACTGGGAGGCTTACGGCAATGAATGGCCGGCTTGCACGCAAAAGCGCGCGGCGCCCTCTGGAAAAAAAATAGGTGAATATAAATGGGATATGGAGATGACGACAGCGGCGGATACGGCGGACATGGCGGCAGGGGCGGGCGCGGCGGAGGCCGTGGCGGCTTCGGCGGCGGACGCGGCGGAGGCTACGGAGGCCCGCGCGAAATGAGCAAGGCTGTTTGCTCGGACTGCGGCCAGGAATGCGAAGTGCCATTCAAGCCGACGGAAGGAAGGCCTGTGTACTGCAGGGACTGCTTCCCCAAGCACAAGAAATTCTAATTTAGGTTAGAATTACACTTGAACAGATTTTGACTTTTTCTTTTTTTCCTTTTTCCCCTTAGTGGAACATACTGCTTTTTATTCGTGGAACGCGCAAATGCATGCATGAGGGGGATTGCCTTTGCGCTGTTTGCCGTGCTGCTTATTGGCATGTCATGCGCGTACCAGATAGAGCAGACCAGGGAGCAGCTGCTTGCCAAGTATTATGCCTACGTGGACGCCAAGCTCCCGAAAAGCGCGCGAATGATCATCGGCGACGAGCGCGTGAATGCGTACATAGGGCACAGCACGCTGGGCATTGAGACGAAAAGGGGCGAGCTTTACTCGTTCGAGTATGCTGCCCTGAAAAACCCGGACATCGTGATAGTTGTCACCGACGAGGCCGCGGAAAAAATCGAGAACAGGACGATGGGCGTGCTCGAGGCGATTGACAACGGCGGCATAAGGATAAAGACGTACGGATGGCTCGCCATGTTCAAGGTGGCTGCGCTCAAGAACGCATATGCGATATCCGGCATAGACCGGAGGCTCACCGACAAAAACATCGATGAACACGAGATATACAGCACCAATTCGCTTTTCATGAACCGCCCGAGGGTGCTCATCTGGAACTAGTTTTCAAAGGTTGAAGCGCATGGCAAAAAAACCGCTTTTCACCCGAAAGGACGCGCTTGCCCTTGCAGGCGCGATAGGGATAAGCCTGCTTGCCATTTTCCTCTTCTCGCGCGTGGGGGAGCTTCGCCACCTGGGCTATTTCGGGATTTTCGTCATTTCGCTCCTTTCATCCGCCACGGTGCTGCTGCCCATGCCCGGCTTTGCGGTCGTCTTTGCAATGGGCGCGTTTTTGAACCCGCTCCTTGTGGGCATTGCCGCGGGCATCGGCTCGGGGCTGGGGGAGATATCCGGCTACCTTGCGGGCTTTGCAGGGCACGATGCCGTGATGAGGACGGAAGTTTTCAGGCGGCACAGGGACGGGATTGAAAAATACGGGCCGCTCGCCATTTTCGCGCTTGCATTCGTGCCCAACCCGGCGTTTGACGTGGCGGGCATTGCCGCCGGCGCGATAAAAATGCCTCTTTGGAAATTCGTGCTTGCCACCATCCTGGGCAAAACAGCGCGCTACATACTTCTTGCGTACGCAGGCGGGATTGCGTACGGGTATTGGCAGTGGGGCTAGGCCATGGAAAACTACAAATTGCACCCTTCGCTCCGCCCTGCGCTGGCAGGGCTGGTGATTGACCATGAGGCGGGGGAGAAGGAGGCCTATGCCGCCTTTGCCGACCTGGTGGCCAGGGGCCATGTTTCGCCGGTGATGTCAGGGGGCAAAAATGCATTTGCCATTACAAGGAGCGGAGAGGGCGACTTGTTCGAGCATGAGAAAGCCGTGCTGGAAGCCGTGTTCCGGTCGAAAAAAGCGCCGGTGGGATACGGGGACGCCGCGCAGGCGCTGTCTATGCTCGGGACTGCCGAGGCGTTCCAGTCCGCGCTTGCCAAGGATGCGGTTGCCCAGGGGTTATATGTCGAGAGGAAGACGCCCATGAACCTGTCGACATTCAATGCGGCGCTATCGGAAAAATACGGGAAAAGGTTCCGCGCGGTCTTTCTCGCATTTGCCGCATGCTTCGCCGTTCTCGTGGCCCTTACCGTGGTTGCCATGCCGGTATTTTTCTTCCTGTCAATATTCTACCATTCCATTTTCGAGGCATTCATCGTGGGCGCGGGCGTTTGCCTTCCGGTGCCGCACTTGCTGTTTTTCATTTCGATGGCTTACCTGATGCACAAATGCTATCTCGAAAGGAGCGAGTTTGAGCGGAAATTCCTCCCTGAGCTGTCAACATCGGTCGGCTCGGCGCAAAGGGCAAAATACGCTGATTTGCGCGATTGGCTTTTTGAGAATCCCCTTCGCGAAATGCGCTGGTCAAACGAGTTTTTGGGATATTCGATAGCTTTCGGGCTGGTGGAAAATTACCGCGAGTTCCCGAAGTGAGAGCGGGGGCGGGAGGCACAAAGGCTCGCGCTGCCTCTTGCTGGAAAAAAATGAAAAGGAGGGAGGCTCAGCCTTCGACTTCGTACGACGCGCTCACTGTTGCGCGCACGCGCACAAGCCCTGCCGAGATGGAAACTTCCGACGGCATTGCGCCGCCAGCGCTTGCGTCCATCTTGTAATTCGCATTCGCCATGGGCTCCACGTAGCCGTAGCTTTCGGACATCTGCCCGAGGGACGTTATCCTCACGCCCGCCGCGGATGCCATGGAGGACGCTTTTGCCTTTGCCTGCGCGGTGGCTTCTGCCAGGAGGCCGCCGTATATCCTCTTTTGCGCCGCATCGGAGAGGGAGAACTGGATGCCGGACACCTCGTTGGCGCCGTTCTGCACCGCTTCCCTCACTATCGCGCCCGCCTTGGAGGTGTCATAGCTCACCACGCGGAGGCTGTTTGAGAGCTGGTAGCCCAGATCCACATACTGCTCCTGCGTCTTGTTGTATTCGCTCCAGCGGTCGAGGGAATAGCCCACGGTCTTTATGTTCGCCTCCGGCACGCCAAGCGCAATCAGCTTTGCCTGCACCTGGCGGAGCTTGGCGTCGTTCTCGGATTGCAGCAATGACGGGTCAGCCCCGCGGCTCACCACCGAGAAGGTTATCTGCACCTTGTCCGGCGCGACCTCGGAGGATGAGTCCGAGGAGACGGATATCGTGTGCGGCTGCTGCGTCGATGAGGGCAGCATCTGCGTCTTTCCCGGCGCGAAGAAGAACGCGCCCGAGAACAGAAGAGCCGCGACGATTATTGCAAGCGCAACCGGCCCCGTGTCGAATGAATAGTTGGTTTTTTCAGCCATTTTATCACCGGAGGGATAAACAGGGGGCGGTTTAAAAGGAAGGGGGTTTTTGTTTGGGGATTGCATGCGCGGCTTTTCTGCCGCTTCGGTCTTTCGATTAGGGATTGATAAAAAATGGGCCGGAAGAGATTTGAACTCTCGACCTTTCGATTGCTAAAAATCCCCAAGAGAAATCCGAGGGAATTTATCAGTCGAACGCTCCAACCAGGCTAAGCTTCCGTTGGCAATTGAACGCGGTTCAGGTGCCATTACCGGCCCATGTTCCGATTGGACTATGATGGTAATTGCTGCGACGTATTAAAAGGCTTTTGAGGCGCGCGGAATTTATCCTGCCTCATGCCTTCGCGGGCTTGGCTGGCGCCTCTGCCTTGGGCTCGGGCATTATTGCGCTTCCGCCTGCGGCTTTGAGCTTTTCCTTCGCCTTTTCGGAGAAAGCGAGCGCGCGCACCGCGATTGGCATCGTGATTGCGCCGGTTCCGAGAACCTTGCCCTCGAAGTCGAATGCGAGCTTGCCGTCCTTCTTCTCCACCTTGCCCGCGCGGGCGAGCTGGTCGATTTCGTACAGGTTTATGACAGGAAGTTCCGCGCGCGCGTTCTGGTTGGCAAAGCCGTACCTGCCGCCGTGCTCCATCCAGTGCCTTTCATAGACGGTCATGTATGAGAAGCGGTGCTTGTGCGTGCCTGCGCGCCCCCAGCCTCCCTTCCCGCCTTTCCCGCGGCGGTTCTTGGCATTGCCCTTGCCGTGGTTGCGCGTGCCGTTGAATTTCCTGTTCCTCTTTCCTTTTCGGTTGACCATGTGAAACACCATTTATTTCGCTTACGCCATGCTCGCCAGAAGCTCGCCAATCTTCGGATTCTTGCCGAGCGGCCCCGTGGGCGCGTACGCCTTCTTGCTGCCCCCGTCAAATCCGCCGCGCGGCGGCGCGAGGAAGAAGAACGGGAGGATTGCGTGGTCGGAAAGCGACTTGTCGGATGCGGAAATTTCCTTTGCGAGCTTTGCGATTGCCTCGGGCTTCATGCTGGCGGACAGCTTCTTGCCGTCGCGGGTGAGCCCGCGCCTGAGAAGCAGCATCTCGATGGTTGAGTCGTCCACCGGCCCGAAGGAAACGGAGTCCTTGCATGACTGTATCATGCCGCGGTAGCCCTCGGTGTCAGGGAGCAGCGTGCAGGTGTGGAGCCGGTTGAGGTTCAGGGAAACGAAAGTTGCCTTCACCTTGGGGGTAATCCCGCGCTTTCCCTTGAGGCGTATCAGTGCTATTCTCATGAGGACACCTTCGCCCGCCTTGCGGGTGAATCGTCTGCATCAGCAGACATTTTTTCAGGCTGTGCGGCAGCCTTGGATTTTGATTCGCTGGCCCAGCCCTTGGCAAGCTTCATGGTGTTGAGCTGGTCAAGCGCGTCCGCGGTCGCCATTGCGGTGTTGTAGATGCTCCTGGTGTGGCCGCGGGAAAAGCTCCAGATGTCCTTCACCCCTGCGGCTGCAAGCACCTTTTTCACCACGTCGTTTGCAGCCAGGCCCACTCCGCGAGGGGCCGGCTTGAGAAGGACGCGGACGCTTCCCGACCGCCCGTTCACCGAGATCGGGATGGAATTCTGGAAGCCTGTGCCTGATTCCCAGGAGCCGCAGCCGAACGGCACCGAGATGATGTTGCGCTTGGCGTTCTTGACGGCCGACTCGATGGCCGGCTTCACTTCCTCGCTCTTGCCTGCGCCGATGCCGAAGTGGCCCTTCTTGTCGCCCACGAGCACGATGGCGCGGAACTGCATCTTCCTGCCGTTGCCGGTCATGCGCTGCGTGCTTTTCACCTCGAGCGTGTCCTCGGACATGTCCGGGTAGAGGTGGTCGATTATGCCGTGCTCGAGAATGGGCTTGCCCATGGAGAATATTTCCTCGACAGAGGTTATCTGGCCGGATTTCACCAGCCTGCCAACGTCGCTCTTGGGAATCCATTCCGGCTTCGGCTCGTCGTTGCGCCTGGAGCGCTTGTTCCTGTCAAATCTTGCCATTTAGTCACCGTCAATTTATTCGCTTTCTATTTTTGCCTTGGCGGCCTTGAAGAGCGCCACCATGTTCTCGGGCGCAAAGCCCTGCTTCGTGTAGGATGAGAACACCTTGGCATACTTTGCATCGCCCTCGCTTTTGAGCTTCTTGGCGTACGCCGCGATAACCGAGCCGTCCAGCCGCTCGGCGGGGATCATTTCCTCGCCGTAGTTGGTGGAGAGCTTGGCGTCCTGCGCGCCTTTCAGCGCCGCAAATATGGTTGCGCCCCTGGAGGGCGTCTGCATGCCGACGTCAAGTATGAAAGCGGTTGCGCCCTTCTTGCCCGCCATCTTCCCGGCGAGGAGCCCGCAGAGGTAGGCGGTCGGCGCATTGCAGCGCGGGGCCCAGCCGTATGCGGCAAGCCTGCTCGAGTGCACGGATGCGAGCACGGTGTCGCCCTTGGCGCTGTAGTTCATGAACTGGACAAGCACGCCCGAGGAGGACTTGCGCACCACGAGGCGCGGCACGTTGCCCTTCACAAGCGCGAGGCGCTTGGCGTAGTTCGTCAGGTTCTTGCGCCTGCGGCGGAACGCCACCTTGTATACCGGACCTGTTGCTTTGCCCACAATATCACATCACAAATTTTTGGTTAACGCTTACTTCACCAGGAGCCTGTTGTCGCTGATGTATGTCTCCATTATCTTTACGCTCTTGAAGGCGTTGCCCTTCACCATGAGGTAGAGCTTGCGGTACACCTTGGGGTCGGTTATCTTCTTCGACGACACCAGGCCGGACAGGATGCGCCTCTGCGCGCGCACCTTGGCAATCCACGCGTCCTTGCTGTCAAGCCGCGCCGACGGCGTGCCCCTGCGGCTGCCCATCCCGCCGCGCCTTCCCTTCTTGGTCTGGGCGCGCTTTGCGGCGCCGCGCACGCGCGACACTCCGCGCTTGTGTATCTTGTACACCGTGCCGTCCTTGATGAGCGCGCGGATGTCCTCGCGGGTGAGCGCCTCCTCGATTTTCTTTATCGAGTCGGCCTTGAACTTCACCTTGGATTCCCCTACCCCGAGGATTTCGGATGCTATCCTTCGAACCGTGTTTGTTGCCATGAGTATCACATCAAATCTGCTTGTCGTGCCGCTGCTTCTGGCTCTGCTGCGCCTGGCTGACCGCCTGCGAGGACATCTTCCCGGTCGACTCTATGGTCGGGGAGGCCTTGGTGGCGTCCTTTTTCTCCTCTGCCGCCGCAGCAGGCGCCTGCCTCTTGGACGGGTCCTCCTTCTTTGCGGCGTCCTTTGCCTTCAGCCTGTCCTTCTTCTCGATGCGCTTCACGAAAGGCGCGTATTTCTTGACGTTCACCACGTGGAGCGCCATGGAGCCTGCGAGCTTCTCTATCGCCGCGCGCTTGAGGCGCCCGACGCTTCCCGCAATCCTGATGACGACGTTCTTCAGCCCTTCCAGGTCCGCAGGCGTCTGCACGAGCACTTCTGGAAGCCCTTTCGGGTGGTGGTAGCGTATTGCCTTTGGCTGGCGGTAGCCGATTGACGGGGACTCGCCCATGTACTTTATCTTGAGGCGCTTCTTGTTGTCAATTCCCCTCGGGCGGCGCCATGCGAGCTTTATCCTGCTGCGGCTGGAGCGCCCGTAATTGGGGCGGAGGAACTTCGGGTGCTTTCTCTTTTCAGTTGCCATGATAACCACTCTATTCCGCTATCTCGTAAAACCCGTCCTGGAAGACGCGCGAGTCGCGGTTGCGGATCTTTGTAGCGGACTTTATGTTTGCGAACGTCTGGCCGACATCGTCCTTTGAGATGCCCGTGATTGCGACTTCCTGGCCCTTTACCTCCACCTTCACGTCGCCCATTATCCTGACGCGGCGGGGCTGCTTCTCGCCAAGGAAGTTCTTGACCATCATTTCCCTTCCCTTCACTTCCACAGCAATCGGGAAGTGGGAGAAAAGTATCTTGATTTTCTTGTGGTAGCCCTCTGTGACGCCCTTTGCCATGTTCCGGATGTGCGCCTCGACCGTGTTTTTCATCACAAGCGGGGCTGCGACGTCGATTTCATCGCCCTTCATCGCGATCTTGACGTCAGGATGGGCAAAATCGCGCACGAGCGAGCCCTTGGCGCCGCTCACCGTCACAATGCTCCCTGCCACTGAAATTTTCGTCCCTTCTGGTATTTTCATCCCATCAACCTTGAAATTTTAATACACGAACGCGAGCCCGTTCTCCTTCGCCTCCTCGTTCGTCATCAGCCCGTTGGGCGTGGAGACTATGAACATCCCGAAGCCCGCGCCTGGCAGGTACTTCTGCTCCCACTCGTTCCACTCCGTGTTCTTCACGGCGAAGCGGGGCTTGACCGCGCCGCACTGGTTCACGCGGCCCAGCAGCTTCACGCTGAAGTACCCGTTCCTGCCGTCGTCCACGAATTCGAAGTCGCCGATGAAGCCCTTGCGCTGGAGAATCTTGAGAGTCTCGCGCACGAGCTTGCTTGGCTTGACTTCGCACGACTGCTTGGAGAACATCTCATGTGTCTTGATTGAATTCAGCGCGTCAGCGAGTGGGTCGTTTGCCATATAATCCCTCAGTATTTCCTGAAGCCGACTTCTTCGCCGACTTCACGGAAGCAGCGCCTGCAGATGCGCAGGCCATAGGAGCGGATGAGTGCGCGTGCTGTCCCGCAGAAGCGGCACTTGCGCATTCCCTTGCCCTGGAACTTGTGCTCGAGGGGGACTCCTTTCTTCTTGTTCTTCTCTTTTTCTGCCAATTCATTACCTCTTTACCACGAATTTTATTCTACCTTTATCGAAAGCGCTTCCTGCGCGAACGCCATCCCGTCCTCCTTTGTGAGGCGGTGGTCCCCGCCGAGCTTGCCCTTTGCGTGGCGGCGGCGCGCTACGCGGAAGCCGCGGCGGCGCAGCGTCACGCATACGTCAAAGCCCATCATCCCTATCTGCGGGTCGTACTTCGCGCCCGGGAACTCGATGTACTCGGGCACGCCGAACGAGAAATTGCCCTCCTTGTCAAAGGAGCGCGCGGGAAGCGTGAATGCCTTCACTTTGAGGGCTTTTTTCAGGAACTCGAGCGCAGGCGTGCGGCGGAGCGTCGCCTTGGTGCCGATGATGTCGCCCTTCTTGATGCGGAACACCGGGTTTCGGGACTTTGCGTGAGTGGGCACTGCCTTTGCGCCCGAGAGGCGCTGGAGCAGCGACTTGGCATTCTCCAGCTCCTGGCCTGCCTTGCCGACGCCGATGTTGAGCGTGACCTTGTCGACCACGATTTCCTTCATCTTGTTGTCCGTGTCCATTCCATTTCACCTATTGAGCATGATATCCGCAATTCAGTAATTCCCGTCCACCGCGAAGAGGTATTTCCTCACCGTGATGAACTCCCCGTTCGCGCCCGTCAGGTGCGCCTCGGTGTCGTGCGAGCCCGGCCTCTCGATGATTTTCTCGAGCTTTGCCACTTCGCCCATGTGCTTCCCCTTCATCACGAGGCACGATACGCCCGGCGCGAGCTTGATGTGGGAGGCGAGCTTGAAGTCCGGGAGGGAGAACACGCAGGTGTCGCCCGTGCTTATGTGCTTGTCCCCGGCCTGGTTCCTGCCGTCATGGAACGCTATCATTATCTTCCCGCCTTTCCCGGTGTTCTTGCCTATCACCTTGAGGTACTTGCGGGCAGCCGCCTCCCCCTTCACTTCCTTGGGGACGAGCCGCGCGCTGTCAAGCGACATGCGGTAGACCTTCTTCTCTGCAGGCTCGGAAATGATGTCCATCACGCCTATCGGGAACTTGGGCTCGGTTATCTTCTTGCCGTCGACCAGGAACCCGCCCGAGTTGAGTATCTTCTTGACCTCGTGGATGGAGGATGCCCTGCAAAGCACGTCGCGCAGCAGCACGCCCGTCGAGATGCTCTCCATCTTCTTGTGCGTGCCCGGCTCGGGCGCAAGCAGCCATTTTATCTTCTTGCGGCTGACCACGCCGGTATTCTTGTTGGCGCGCATGCGGACAAAGTGGTTGGAGCCTCCTTTTTTGGACATAGTATCAACTCATATCACTGTTTCTTCTGCGCAACTGGCGCGGCGGCTTTCATCTTC
>JBAZBT010000013.1:0-12454 GCA_041671345.1 Candidatus Micrarchaeia archaeon | reverse complement strand
CCAAGGACGATGGTGATGTTCGCCATGATGCTCCCCATGGCATCCCCGAGCGCGAGGCCGTACATCTTCCTCTTTATCGCCTCGAAGCCCACCATTATCTCCGGCAGCGAGGTGCCGAGCGCAATTAGGGTCGCGCCTATGAAGCTTTGCGCGAGGCCCAATTCGGTGGCTATTGATATTGCGGAACTGACCACGATGTTCGCGCTCACGTAGACCGCCAGCACGCTTGCGGCAAACACAATCGCAGTCGCAGGCCCGCCAGCGTCCATCCTCGCGAGCCACCGCGGGCCGGCGATGCCCGTGTTGAAGTGCGCCCTGTCCTCGCCGGCCTTGCGCTTGCTCACCGCCTTGTCGATCACCATCTTGGCGGCGTACCAGCCGAATATGACGTACAGCCCCACGCCCTCCAAAAAGCCTATGGGGCGGCCCGCGATCTGGGTTGCGAATATCATGTACATCGAGATTAGGAATGTGAGGAGGAGCACAAAGCCGACGTCCTCCAGGTTTTTCCTCTCCACCTTCAGCCCGTAGACGATTGCGCAGATGCCGAGCGCGAACAATATGAGCACCACGTTGGCGCCGAACACGTTCCCGGCGGTAAGCTCGCCCTGGCCCGCCGCGGAGGACGTGATTGCGACCGAAAGCTCCGGCAGCGCCACCATGGCCCCGACGATAAGCATGCCGATTGCCATCTTGCTCAGGCCAAGGTAATCCGACAGCCTGCCTGCCTGCTCTACCGCGGCGCATGACATCTTCGAGAGCACGAAGGTGAATACCGCCAGCAGCATGAACTCGGAAAGCATGCCCCACTTTCTCGCGCGCATTATAAAAGCGTTTGGCTTCTGATTTGCGCCCCTGCGCAAATTCTAAAAAGCGCACCTAGCGCTTTTTTATTGTATTTGTAAATTCGAAGCCTGCGGGCTTCTCTTTACAAATGCAGACAATTTTTTGCGAAAATTTGTCTGCGCCGCCAAATGGCCGCTTGCGCGCGAAGGCGATGGCAGGGGCGGAAAGCGCCGGGAACGGCGGCTGGCGCGCTGTGCATGCCAATTGCATCGCGTTTCCCGTTTTCTCCGCCGTGGAAATTTCCCCCCGCATGCATGTTATTTAAATCTAATCCGCGAATTGGCACACAAGGCGATATGTATGGACAGCTTAGTAAGGTCAGTCCTAGGGGAGCAAGAGCCAGCTCCTGCCGAATCTTTTGGCTCAGACCAGATTAAGATAGTTGTAGTAGGAGTAGGAGGAGGCGGAAACAACACAGTTAACCGGCTTATCCGCTCGGGCGTGAAGGGATGCGAGCTAGTCGCGGTAAACACCGACAGGCAGCACCTCAACATGATACACGAGAAGGCTAAGAAAATCCTCATCGGCAAGACCATCACCAAGGGGCTCGGCGCAGGAGGCTATCCTGACACGGGCACCAAGGCCGCGGAGATGGACAGGCCGCTTCTCGAGAAAGAGCTCGAGGGCGCGCACCTCGTCTTCATCTGCGCAGGCATGGGTGGAGGCACGGGCACGGGCGCAGCGCCGGTCATCGCAGAGATTGCGAAGGCGCAGGGCGCAATTGTCATTGCCATGGTCACCTACCCGTTCAACCTTGAGCGGGCAAGGAGGGTAAAGGCCGAAGATGGAATTGGCAAGCTCCGCAAGCACGTCGACTCGGTAATCGTTCTGGACAACAACAGGCTAGTGAAGCTCGTCCCGAACCTGCCGATGAACGAGGCGTTCGCGGTGGCTGATGAAATTCTTTCAAAGGCGGTCGGAGGGCTTGTGTGGACCATCACGCAGCCGTCGCTCATCAACATCGACTTTGCGGACGTGCGCTCCATCGTTCAGGGAGGCGGCGTCGGCTTCATCGCTGTTGGCGAGGGCAAGGGCACAGACAAGGTCCGCGGAGCCGCGGAAGGCGTGCTCAAGAACAAGCTCCTGGATGTCGACTACGAAGGCGCAAACGGCGCGCTCATACACATTTCCGGAGGGGCAGACCTCACACTTGGAGACGCCATCAAGGCGGGAGAAATCATCACCGAGAAGATGGACCCGCAGGCAAACGTCAAGTGGGGAGCGAGGCTCATCCCCGGATACGACGGCAAGCTGGAAATCGTTGCCATCGTGACCGGCGTGAAGGGAGCGAACGTGTTTGGCGCAGGCGCAGGAAGCGACGAGCCGAAGAAGGAAGTGTCGTACAGCGACATAGAGATAATCGGCTGAGAGTCTCAGCAACGACCGAACCTATAACAACTGTCTTTGACAAACATTGGCGCGCGGGAACCCAACCCCCCTTGCGCGCTTTTGGTTTTTTTTTAAAATCTTAGCGCAAGCATTCTCTTTCACCCGACAGCAATCCTGGCTTTTTTATTGTCTTTGTAAATTTGATAATTTACAAATGCGGACAAATTTCTCTGGAAATCTGTCCTTCTGGCTTTCCAGCTGCAGTTTCCGAACCGTGCGAACCTTTCTCGCTGTGAAGGCAATTGCATGCCGCACTCCCAGCTTCCTGAAATTGGTTGCCTTTGCCGGCTCGTCTATCAGGATGGAGTGCCGCTTGACCTCTTTTGGTGAAAGTTCCTTGGCCATGAATGTGCAGACGGGCCTTACCGGATTGCCAAGCGTATGGAATTCCTGCCCGCCATCGATTTTCACGGAATAATGGATGATGTACGGGAAATTCATGGAAAAAAGCACCTTCGCCCCAATGCCCATGCGGCTTGCGATGAGCGTGGTAGCCAGGGACGTCGCAAAGCAGCTTGAGCCGCCCGATGGCGTCTGCCTGCCGGACAAGCCGCAGTGCCCCCTGCTCTTGAGAAAAAGCTTTATCATCTCCAGCTCGCCAATTGCCGTTTTCGGAATCCCACTAGCTGCGCGGAACAACGAGTACTCGCCGTATAACTTGTCCGCACTGTCCTTGCACTTGAGGAGCGTCTCTATCAAGCCGGAATATTCCAAAGCCATCATTTTATTGTTTTAGTAAATGTTTAAAAATGTAGCTAATGCGCCGAACGCAGCAACCGTTTTAAACCTTATTATATCAACTGATATAAGTGATTCAAATGGCATCTACAGCCTCCGCAGCAAAAGCGCCCGCAAGGGCAAGGAAATTCTCCCGCCCGTCAGCGAGCGCGCGGAGGAAAGCAACGTTCTCGCCGAAAAACATCCTTCGCTACCCCCGGCTTGACACCATCCTCATGGTGGAAGATGCCATAAAGAATGCCGACGACTACATGACAAAGACGCAGCTTTGGAAAAGCCTGAAGAAAAAAGTGATGTACCAGACGTTTTGCGTCATTATGGACTATTTCGAGCACTCCGGAAGAATAATATACGACAAGGGCGACCGTGCAATCATCTGGATTTGGGACCCCGAGGGCGTAGCATACTACAAAGCGCACCCCGAGCTTAATGCAAGATAGTCTCACCTTTCATGGTAGCCGAACCTTCTTTCATAAGCGGAGTGGTCAAGCCATTCGAGAATGATTGCGACGACTTCGACTGAAGTTCCCCTTGCCGTGTAGATGAGCCTCCAGCCGTGCGGAAGGTCGTATTTCCAGAGGTTATTGATTCCGTATTTTTGGATGTAGATTCTCGGCCAGATTTGCCTCGGTATTCTTATGCCTGCCTTCTCGCTTTTCTCCAGCTCCTTTATGGCATCATCGATCTGCGAATAAAGCTCCTGTTCCTCGTGCCTGCCGCCTTTCAGCCTATCAAAAGCTTCCTTTAGTGACAAATCGGCAAACTTGACTGATTTTGCGCGGGTCTCCTGCATTTTTCCACGGAAAAATTGCTTTCCGGCACCTTATAAATTTGCGCAGACCTCCCTGCCGGTGAAATTTACACTTTTTGCAACTTCCTGCACTTCTGCCATTCCGCTTTTTTGCTTTTCACCAACTTGCGCGTTTTTCACGCCGTAGGAATTTCCCTTTCCGAACGCGCGCATTCTGCAAAAAGAAATCTATTTAAAGCTGTCATGCGAATTAGGTCTGGCGATCAGATGGACAGTGCAGTTTCCCTCGTGCAATGAGATTTTATCGAGCGGATGCAATGCCCAAATATTAGTCAGATGCAAACAAACAAGGCGGGGGTTGGATATGTTCGAAAACGTGGTTGGGGAGACAAAAGCTGACGAACTCATGAGCAATGAGGGCGTAAGGATTGGCATCATCGGCGTGGGCGGCGCAGGCTGCAACACGGTGGACCGGATGATGAAGAACGGGGTAAAAAGCGCGCAGACCATTGCTGTTAACACCGACCAGCTCCACCTCAAGGTGGTGCAGGCGCACAAGCGGGTGCTCATCGGCTCATCAGTGACAAGGGGGCTTGGCGCGGGCGGCTTCCCTGAGGTCGCGACAAAGTGCGCGGAAATGAGCAGGGAAAAGCTCCGCGAGGTCATCGGCAGCAAGGAGCTCGTCTTCATCTGCGCAGGCATGGGCGGAGGCACGGGGACCGGCGCAGCGCCAGTTGTCGCAGAAATTGCAAAGGAGCAGGGCGCAATCGTCGTCTCGGTCGTTTCCATCCCTTTCCGCCTTGAGCGCGCGCGCGTGCAGAAGGCAAGATGGGGCCTTGAGCGCCTCATGGCAAAATCCGACACGGTGATAGTCATCGAGAACGACAGGCTGGTGAACTACGTGCCCAACCTGCCAATCTCCGAGGCATTCAACCTTGCCGACGCAATAACCGGCAAGGCGATAACGGGCATCGCTGACACCATCATGCTGCCCTCCCTGATGAACATCGACTTTGCGGACGTGAAGTCAGTCATGGAGAACGGCGGCTTCGCCCTCATCTCCATGGGCGAGGCGCACGGCACGGACAGGATAGAGCAGGTCGTCAGGAACACCATGGAGCACCCGCTCCTCGACGTTTCCTACGAGGGCGCAAAGGGCGCGCTCCTCCACATCAACGGAGGCACGGGACTCACGCTTGGCGAGGGCATTGAAATCGGCGAGAAAATCTCCTCGAGCTTCGACATGAACGCGGATGTCAAGATAGGCGCAAGGCTCGACCCGAGCATGGGCGACGGCATATCCGTCACGTCAATCGTGACGGGCGTGAAGAACCCGTATGCAATCGCGCCCCAGGAAGCCAAGCCCAAGTCCATGACGATGGACGCGCTCAACTACATCTGATTTTTTTCTTTCCGGGCGCCCCGCGAAGGGGCGCTTTTGATTTTTTCCGCTCCCCTATCATATCTTTTATAAACCCTTCAATGCTAACTCCGTCGAACAATCGGGCTGGTAGCTCAGCGGTAGAGCGCGTCGTTCGCAACGACGAGGCCACGGGTCCAAATGTCACCCCAAGGGGGCTGTGCCCCCTTAGTGCGACACCCCCCAAACCCCCACGACGGTGGTTTGAGGGCTGTGGAAATCCCGTCCAGTCCACTCTTTTTTTATTCTTATTCGCCCCAGCACATGCCATGAAAGTCGCAGTCCTCTTCTCCGGCGGCAAAGACTCCGTCTTCGCGGCGTTCGCGTGCGCGCAGTCAGGCTACGAGGTGTCGCTTCTCACCATAGAGCCGGCCGAATACTCGACGATGTTCCACCACCCAAACATAAGGTGGTGCGCGGCGCAGGCGGAGGCGATGGGCATGCCTTTCACGATGGTGGAGGCGGAAGGCGCCAGCGAGGAGGACGAGCTTTCGGCGATAAAGGAAGGGCTGCGCCAAATGCGCGCGGGCGCGGTTGCGACAGGCGCGATAGAAAGCGAGTACCAGAAGCAGAGGATTGACAAAATCGCGCACGAGCTTGGAATCCGCTCCTTCTCGCCGATTTGGCGCACGGGGGAAACCCTCCTGTCCGAGCAGTGCAAATACCTTGACACCCTCGTTGTCGCAGTATCTGCGGCGGGCCTGGGCGAGGCGGACCTGGGCGCAAAATTCGATGAAAAGTTTGCGGGGCGCCTCAAGCGCATGAAGCCGGCCGTCAGCCCGCACCTGGAAGGCGGGGAAGGCGAGACGTTCGTGTCAAATGCGCCATTCTTCGCCAAAGCATTGGAAATAAAGGGGATGGAAAAGGAGTGGGACGGCTCAAGCGGGGTCGCCCATATAACCGGCATCTAGTTCTTTGCAACGGCTTCCAGCTTGTCGATTATGTTGTTCAGGTCCTGCCCGTATGCCGCGCGTATCTTTATTGCCGAGGTGAACTTCGCCTCGACAGGGAGCTCCTTCTTTATCTGTATGGTGTTGTTGCCAAACGCCCTTGCGCTTGATATCGGGATGGTCACCTGGATGGGCACTTCCTCCTGCACGCGGAACTGCACTGGCTGCCCCGTCGATGAAAGCCCCACAAGGCTGGTGTCTATCGGTATGATGAATGAAAGGGGAATGTCGAACTCGGCCGGGAACAGGTCCTTTATCGGGTAGCTCCTGTCAAGGCTGATGGTGGTGGAAACCGGCGCAGTCATCACGATGTCCCTGTTCTGCAATGTCCTCAAGTCCTCCGCAATGCCCAAAAGCTGCGCCTTCTGCGAAGCCGAAAGCGGCTTTTCCATGAAATATGTCCCGTAAACGCTCACGAGCGCAAGCGCAAGGGCCAGCGCGGCCACCACCATCACGATGCTGCCTGAGGCGCCGCCCTGCTGCGGGGCGTCTGGCGCGCGCCCCTGCGGCTCGGGCGCCGAATACGGCTTGCCGGCGCCAGGGCGCGAAAAGCTCGATGGAAGGTTGGAAGCCATTAGTATCACCGCCAAACTTATGCCGCCCTCATTTTTATTACATTCGCTTCGCTTCGCTCTGCGAATGCTAAAAAAGTGCCTAAGCACTTTTTTAAACTCTATCTGCAAATTCCCCCACGAGGGATCATCATGCCTAAAGTGATCGTCAAGCCGCAAGGTTTGGCGAGATTTTGGCAGGTGAACGGAGTGATACCATGCCAAAAGTGACATTCAAGTCGGACGGGAAGACGGTGGAAGTGCCCGCAGGCACGCCTCTTGTGCAGGCTGCCGAGGACAACGGCGCGTCCATCCCGTTCTCATGCAAGGCAGGCGTATGCGTCTCGTGCCTCGTCAACGTGGCGAAGGGGATGGAAAACCTCACGCCGCCGACCGAGAACGAGAAGGCAACGCTCGAGGGGTTCGGCGCGAAGCCCAACCAGCGCCTCGCGTGCCAGGTCACGATAAACGGCGATTGTGAAGTGGAAAATCCCTGATTTTCCCTTTGGGGCGGCCTCATGATATCCATTTCGCTTGACAGCTCATCCTACCCTGCGGGCGGCACCATCAACGCGGCAATCATCGTCAGCCAGAAAAAGGCCGTCAAGGCGCGCGGGCTTTATGCCACTCTTTCCTGCACGGAGCGCAAGCAGGTGAAGACGCAGGTCATGCTTGACAAGTACGATTTCGAGCGCGACCGCGAAATGGGGCAGCCCTACGCCTCCCACATGGAAACAAGGACGGAAACGCGCGAGAGCATCCCGTTCAGCCAGGAGAAAAAAATCAGCGGCGGGCGCGAGTTTTCAGGCGAGGAAACTTTCAGCGTGCAGTTCGTTCTCCCGGCAAACGCCGCGCCCACAAGCAGGGAATACGGGCACGACAACGCAATCTACGCCTGGGCACTGCGCGTGAAGCTCGACATCCCGTTCGCGATAGACGAGAACGCCGACGCGGAAGTTTTCGTCGAAGGGCTCTAGCGCCTCCTGTCAATCTCATTTTTAAACATTTTCTATCTCATTTTCCCAGGGTGGTAGGATGTCTAATTGCGTAATTACAAGGTCGGAAGCAAGGCAGCTCAACAAGGCTTTTGTGAAAACAGAAGGCAAATTCGACACCACTGCGTCGCGCCTCCTTACCGAGCGCATTGCTGCCCGGGTGGCAGCATCCCCCCCTCTTAAGGAAGAATACACCCGCGAGGACATCAAGCTTGCAGCAGCCATGGTTTTCAAGGAAGGCGCGATAAAAGAAGCCGCTGAGAAGACAAACCAGCTTCTCCCATATGCATTGTCTTATGGCTTGGATAAAAAATACTGCATCAATGGCACTTACTATGGCAAGGTTTTCTGGGACTATGAAATCGTTTCTCCCTTAAAGGCGCTCAAAACCAGCTTCTCAATCGGGAATTTCGCCGACACTATGCGGGAAAGCAGGCAGGAAAAAATGCGGCTCGCGCGCGAGGCGGAAACTGCAATAAACGAATCATTGCGGGTCGCGCAAGACAGCAGAGTCAGGATTGCCGAATACAAGGAGCACGAAAAGCGTCTCCATAGCACGCTTCTCGGTCAACAGTAATGTACATCTGCCTGGCTGTTATTTCTCATCACGGCAGCAGCAGCTTGAGGTAGAACAAGGGGGACTGCGTCTTTTTCTTTTCCTCGTCGGAATTCACCATGTTCACAAGCATGGTGCGGACTTCCGGCTTGTCTGCGGCCTTGCCTATGAACATGTTTAGGAGGAATCTGAAGCGGCTCGCGCGCTGCAGGCGGTAGGAATCCACCATCTCCGGGTAAATATAAGTGTCCAGGAGCTTCCCGTAGTTTGCAAGCGACTCTTTGGGAAGCGGCGCGCTTCCGGGCGTCTTCCCAATCGCCTCGTGAATGGTCTGCGCTGCGTATTTCCCCGAGCAGAGCGAATTGCCCACCCCTTCCCCTGAGAACGGGTCCACAAGCGATGCCGCATCCCCCACAAGCGCCCATCCGCTGCCGAAGCACGCCTTCCTGTGCGAGCCCAACGGGATTGCCCAGCCGCCCATCCTCCCGTCAAGCTTCGCATTCCTGAAGCGCGGGGCAATGGAGGCGTTCTTTGCAATCGCATCCGTGAGCATGGCGTTCGGGTGCTTCTTCCCTAGCATGTCCGAGGAAAGTATCCCCAATCCGACATTCGCACGGCCATTTGCCATGGGGAATATCCAAAGGTAGCCGGGAAGCACGCCGTCAATGAAGAAAAGCTCGATGTTCTCGGAAAGCCCCTCTATGCCGGTATAATAGCCCCGCACGCCGGAATAGACGTGCTCCACAGGCTGATTGGGCATTTTAAGAAGGCGTGAAACAGCCGAGGCCGCGCCGTCGGCGCCCACCACCACGCGCGACTTGAATGACATCTTTTTCTTCTCGGCGCCCGCCGAGCCTGCCACGCCGCATACGGCATCCCCCTCCAGCAGCAGCCCCTCGAGGGCGAATCCCAGCAGGGTTGAAATTTTCGGGTGCGCGCTTGCCGCGCGGAAAAACACCTCGTCCGTGTCGATGCGCGCCACTGTGTATCCTGCAAACGGGCAGCCATCGGCATTCGGGAACGGCACCGAGACCTGCTTGCCGTTGGGGGCGACCAGCGTCAGGCCCCTCACAATGGCGTGCGGCTTTTTCTCAAGCTCGGATAATATCCCGAGTTCTCTCGCAACGCCTATGGATTTCCCGGAGAACGCGTCCCCGCAAACCTTCTCGCGGGGAAAAGAGGCAACCTTGTCCACAAGCAGCACTTCCCTCCCCGCATTGGCGAGGAAGAGCGCGCAGGAGCAGCCGGACGGGCCTGCCCCCACCACTATCGCGTCGTATGTTTTTCCCTCAGTTGGAACGTTTGCCATGCCACCACGCCTGCCATCAGCGGACAAATATAAACCATTACATTAAAAATGCTCTCATGGCGCGGCAAACAAGGGAGGAACTCCTGGAACGCATATGGCAGCCGCCGCAGGAATGGAAAACCCCCGGCGCGTGGCTTTGGTGGTTCTGGCTTTTTTTCATCCACGATGAAAACACGAAAAAAACAGGCAAGTGCCGCCAGCTCATGATACTATGGTCCATAAAAAACGACAAGGAAATCCTGTGCAACTCCCTTGACATACGGGCGCCAGTCCAGCTTGAGCCGCGCGCGGACGGGACATGCGCGCTCAACGGCGCTGCCGCCGCATGGTATTTTGACGGGGAAAAAATGCACGAAGGCTTTGTGCTTGAGCCTTCGCACATGTCTCTTGACCGGAAGCGCCGTTCCCTTCTCGCGCCTGGGAAAACGCCGTCCTCCTTCGCGCAGCATGGCGAGGATTTCATAACGAAAATAAAATCGGGGAAAACGGAGTTTGAGTTCGTGGCGCGCCAAATTGACATGCACCCTGCGGTGGGGCCGACGCATGGCGATACGTCGTTCCCTGCCGGCATGAGGATAGAGGGCACAAGGATCGAAATCCTGCGGCTTTCAGGCACCGAGAGGCACAATGGGAAAAAGCGCGCGCTTTTTGGCACCGCATACTTCCAGAAGATACTGCTCGCGGCGCCTCCCCCTCCGTGGTACTGGGGGCTTTACCATTTCTCCGACGGCAGCTTTTTCACCTACATGGTGCCGTACGCCGGCAGGGCAATGCTTGCCGACAATGCATGGAAGGGCGCGCGCCTCAAAAAGCCCAGCCTCCCGATAAAGCAGGACGTTTTCCTCTACCACGCGCCATCAGGGCGCGTTTTCGAGGGCGGCAGGCTCGCGGTGGCGCCCGGCAAAATCGCGGGCACGGAGAACTACAAGCACGAGCTTGAGGGCGGCGGGGCCGATTTCTCCATAGTCGCGACCGCGCGCGCATACTCGCGCGCCTGCTGGTCCTTCAGGAAAAAAATAGGCCGCCTTCCCGCGCGCTCGAACTTCAAGTACAATGAATACCCCTCGGTGCTCGAGTCCCTCACGCTGACCACGAACGGCGGCGAGACAATCTCATTAAAGAACGGCTGGGGGAATATGGAAAATTCCTGGGGCTTCATAATATAGGAATTTTCCAGAAGCCGCAGGGCACCATGCGGCGAAGATGGAAAACTCTTGGGGTTTCATAATTTAGCCAAGAGCTTTCCAGACGCCGCCTGCCCATCCCGCCGTCCCCTTACATCCCGCCCATCATGCCGCCCAGGACGAACGTGAGCGCCGCGCGCACGAAGAAGAGTATCCCGAGCCCGATGACGGTGAGCAGCGGGAAATACTTCAGCCCGTCCATCCTCCTGCCTGTCTGCATTATGCCGACTGCCATGCAGCCGAAGAAAACGGTTATCACTATCGCCGCGGACGAGAACATCGCCACCCCTTCGGGCGTGAGCATGAGCTGGCCCTTGAACACGCCCATCTGGCCCGCAAGCGAGGAATCCACGCCGATCGTGAGCTTCTGCTTTATCTTGAGCATGATGTCCACCAGGAAGCTTGCCACCCCGTAAAGCAGGGGCCCGCCGAACGTGATGGCCGCCATGATGAACAGCACGTAATTCAGTATCATGGAGCTCGTCTCCCTGCGCACCGAGCGGAATTTCCGGATGTCGAGCGCGTTTTTCTCCAGCAGCTCCACCATGTCCCCTCCTGAGTGCAGGCCCTCGACTATGAGCCGCATCGTCTTGTCCAAAAGGTCGGAGTGTATGTGCTCGGTCATGCCGATGAAGACCCTCTCAAGCGGCATGCCCGTGAGGGTGTACCTGCCGGCGCGGTTGACCTCCACGCTTAGGGGCCCGAACTCCTCGCGCGCCGACACTATGAGCGCCTTGTCAGGGGTCAGGCCCGAGTGTATGTTGCTTGCAACGAGCGCCAGGAAGTCCGGGAGCGCGTCCTCCACCTTTGCCGCGCGGCTGTTGGCCCCCATGAGCAGGTAGGAGTACGCAAGGGCATGCACCGTCAGGAACGTCCCTGCGAATGCGGCAACCGTGCTCCAGAAGTCGTTGGCAAAATAAATCGAGGCGACCAGCCCGGCGTTTATGCACACCAGGAACAATATCGCGGAAAACCTGCGGCTGTTCATCTCAATGTCATTGTAGACGAGCAAATCCTTCCAATACCAGCTGTATTTCTCCAAAATCCACATTATCCGCACCTATATCGAGACGTTCGGCCTCCTGCTCTCTATTATCCCTATGAACATGTACTGTATGAATACCAGCGCCACAAGTATGAGGAGCAGCACAGTGTTTGTTATTGGCACGTCTACGAAAGAGGAAATCACCATGAGGAATATCAGGCTGATGGTGGGCATGATGATGCACGCCATGAGGTACATTATCGCAAGGGTGTTGAGCTGCGCCCCGTAGTTCTTCATCTCTATCCTCTGCTCCTCCGCAAGGAAATCGACTATCTCGGAAAGCACGGGCCCGATGTCCGTCCCGGCCTTGACCGCGTTTGACATCTGCCACAGTATCCTGTTGTAGTAGTATGACGGGTTTTTCAGCGCCGAGTCCTCAAGCGCGTCGGCCAGGCCGGTGCCCACCTGCACGGTTGCCACTATTTTCTCGAATTCCTCGGATACCTCCCCGTAGCCGTGCGATGCCGAGACGAGCGACTCGAAAAGCGGGGTGCCCGCGGTGGTCTGAATCCTCAGGTGGCGCGCCGCGAACAGCAGGTTCCTGTCGATGCTTGCCACCTTTTTCCTCACCAGGTAGCGCGGATAGGCTACCGAAAAGAAAAGCACGCCTGCCAATGCGGAAACCGCCATGGCAAGCGCCCACAATATGGCGTCCGGGGAATTCCCCCTCCTGAATGCCACGAACGATATCACCCCTACCAGCAGGAAATAGAATGCCGA
>JBAZBT010000012.1:5490-12467 GCA_041671345.1 Candidatus Micrarchaeia archaeon | reverse complement strand
GCCGGACGTGTTTACGGATATCTCGGCATTGAGCGCGGTCTTTCCCGCGGCCGATGCCGGCCCGCCCTGCCCCTTGGGGAAGAAGCCCAAATCCTCGATTGCCATTATCTCGGCGATTGTGAAGCAGTCGTGGACCTCCACGATGTCAATGTCAGACGGCTTTACGCCCGCGGTTTCGTACGCCTTCTTCGCGGCCACGCGGGTGGCATTGAGAGAGGTCATGCTTTCGCGCGAGTGGAGCGCAAGGTAGTCGGATGCCTGCGTGGAGGCGGTGATTTCGATTGGCTGCTCGCACACCTTCTTTGCCTTGTCCAATGGCATGAGCACCACCACGGCGGCGCCGTCGGTGATTGGCGCGCAGTCGAAAAGCTTGAGGGGGGATGCCACGTACTTGCTTTTCATCACCGTTTCAATTGTGATTTCGTTTTGGAAGTGCGCATACTTGTTCTTCGCGGCATTGGCATGGTTCTTCACTGCAACCGCTGCCATCTGCTCCTCGGTGGTGCCGTATTCCAGCATGTGCCTGCGCGCGGTGAATGCGTAAATCGCAGGGAACGTTGCGCCCATGAAAAGCTCCCATTCCTGGTCGCCCGCGCCGCCCAGCGCGGATGCCACCTCGTCGCCAGGCGTGTCGGTCATCTTTTCCACGCCGCCGACAACCACGCAGTCGTGTATGCCCGAGGCAACCGCCATGTAGCCCTGCCTGAGCGCCACGCCGCCCGACGCGCATGCGGCCTCGCAGCGGGTGGAAGGCACGGGCGTGAGGCCCATGTAGTCCGCGACAAGCGCGCCGATGTGCTCCTGGCCCACAAGCGAGCCAGGCGCCATGGTGCCGACGTACATTGCGTCTATTTCTGCGCCGGAGAGCTTGGCGTCCTCGATGGCGCGCCCGCCCGCCTCGGTGAGCATGTCGCGGAACCCGCGCGTCCACTCCTCGCCGAACTTGCTCATTCCGACGCCTACAATTGCAACTTTTCTCATAGTATCAACCTGCCAACCATGCGCCGCTTGCGCCTGCAATCACAACTTTTTTCATTTCCAATTCACATGCTCTTGAGCTTGCGGCGGTGCTTCACATACACGCCGTAGTCGATGTACTCCTTGTGCGCGATGTAGTCGGCAAGCTGCCAGCCCGCCTTCTTGAACGCCTCGCGCTTTGCAACAATGCCATCAGTCACGCGGATGGCAAACGAGTCGCTTCCTGCGCCCGAGCCGAACGAGGTGAGGAGGATGCGCGCGCCTGGCTTTGCGATGTCAAGCACGCCTGCAAGCCCGATGGGCGAGGCGCCGGAGTACGTGTTGCCGATGATGGGCGTGAAAAGCCCGGGCTTCACCTTTTCCGTGTCAATGCCCATCTTCTTCGCCACTTCAAGGGGGAACTTGCCGTTGGGCTGGTGGAAGACGAAATAATCGTACTCCGCAGCCTTGGTGCCTGTCTTTTCGAACAATCCCTGCGTTGCGCCCATCACATGGCGGAAATATGCCGGAGCGCCCGTGAAGCGCCCGCCGTGCGAGGGGAATTCCGCGTGCTCGCGGCGCCAGAAGTCCGGCGTGTCCGTGGTGAATGAATAGGTCGCCTCGATTTCCGCGACGAACTCCTGTTTTTCGCGCCCGATGAGGAAAGCTGCAGCGCCAGCGGCGGCTGAATATTCAAGCGCGTCGCCGGGCCTTCCCTGCGAGGTGTCGGAGCCGACTGCGAGCCCGTAGCGTATCATGTTCGACGCCACCATGCCCATGCACATCTGGATGCCCGCCGTGCCTGCCTTGCATGCGAACTCGATGTCCGCTGCGGTAAGCTCGGGCGTGGCGCCAAGCGCCTCGGCGACAATGGTCGCCGTCGGCTTGACCGCGTAAGGGTGCGACTCCGAGCCGACATAGACCGCGCCTATTGCCTGCGGGTCTATTGCCGACATGAGAAGGGCGTTCCTGCTCGCCTCGACCGCAAGCGTGGCGGCGTCCTCGTCCACGTCTGGCACGCTCTTTTCCAGAATGCCCAGCCCTTTTGAAATCCTGTCCGGCTCCTCGCCCCACACGCGCGCAATTTCGCCGCTTTTTATGCGGAACTTGGGCACGCATGCGCCGTATCCTACAATGCCTACCGATTGCACCATAATATTACCTCGCAAACATCAGATTTTGTTCAGCACGTCCTTTATCTTCGCCAGGTCCATGTTGGTGGAGATGACCGGGATTTTCTCGCGCTCCGCGATTTTTATCGCCAGCGGGTCCACTTCCTTCAGCCCGTGCAGGACGACGAGGGAGGGCTTCATGGGAGTCACCCGTATCACCACCATGGGGGACCTTCCCGTCGAGACCTGCGTGAAGATGAACGCGCGCTCGCTCATTGTCCCGTAGAGCTTGGGGAACTGCGAGTAGGGCATCTCGAGGATGATTTTCAGGCTCTCCATGAGCGTGTAGCCGTAGAGCTTCTTGCTCTTCATGAGCTCCTCGTTCGCCACCACGGAGGCGTTGAGCATCTTCTGGAAGTCTATTGCGGAAATGGATGTCGCAAACTCGTGGAGCTCGAAATACTGCTCGCTTTTTTCCACGCCCTGCTGGAGCTTGGAAAGTATGGGCGCGCCGCGCTCGGTGTCAATCTCGATGATGGCGCCCACGAAGCGCTTTATCACGCCGCTTCCGGGCGACTTGCGCCTGTTCCCCTCGTAGTCCGAGATTGTGGAGGGGGAGATTTTCAGAAGCTGGGCAAGCTCGACTTGCGTGATTGCGAATATCTCGCGCCACTTCTTCATGGTGGAGCCGGGCGTGGCGCTAAGCGTGATTTCGCCCGCCATTTCGTTTCTTATCTTTTCCATGCCGCCAACCCTTAGTTTGATGCCTCGACGTTTATGGATGCCTATAAAACCCTTTTAAAGCTATCGAAGTTCTGTACGTCTTTTGGCGATGTACGTTTTCCGCAGGCACTTTTTTATTTGATTTGCAAATTCAAGGCCCGCGGGCTTCTTTTTGCAAATGCTAAAAAAGCGCCGGCAGGCACTTTTTTATTCTTTGTCAGCGCGGCACAGCATATGGCATTCTCCGACAACGACATACGCGCCGCCATCAGGAGCGGCATCCTCCGCTTTGAGCCGAAGCTCTCAGACGACCAGATAGGCTCCGCGTCGGTGGATTTGACGCTTGCAGGCAAGTTCTGGGTTTTCAAGAAGAAGTATGCGAAAAGCAAGCGGGCGGTGGACCTGTCGCGCGTGGATTTCAACGAGGCCACAGAGGCGCACAAGGAAAGCTCCATCACGCTCGCCCCGGGCGGCATGTGCCTGGGCATCACGCGCGAGAAAATATTCATGCCAAACACGCTCATAGGCACGCTTGAGGGAAGGAGCAGGTACGCGCGCATGGGGCTCGCGGTGCACGTCACGTCCGCCCTTGTCATGCCCGGCTCGCAGAACCGCCAGGTGCTCGAAATCGTGAATTTCGCGCCTTTCCCGGTCACCATCAAGGAGGGCATGAGGATATCGCAGATAATCTTCGAGAAGCTTGGCTCGCCGACAGGCAAACCGTACGCGAAGTTCGGCAAAGTCGCAGTGAGGCAATAAGCACAAAAGCGGGCCGGGATTCCAAGGCGGATTGCAATGCGCGCTTCAGATCCTTTTCGCATCCGTTACCGCAAGTATCTCCTCAAGCACAAGAAGCTCGCCCGGGGGAAGCGCGGCCGAGGAGAGGAGCTCCTTGCCCTCGTCGCGCGTGATATACACCCAATAGACGCTTCCTTCGCACACGTTCTTGCCGCAGATTGCGCCCTCGATGGAAATGGCGAGCTGCTCGCCCGCATGCGTCTCCTTCACGGGCTTGCCGTCCTTTTGCACCTCGCGCACCTCGCCTATGATTTCGCCTTTCCTGTCCATCAGCCGCGCGCCCTTCCGCAGCCTTCCCTCGATTATCTCCACGCCAAGTATGGCGGGCTTTGACACGCGGAAGGTGCAGCCCGGAAGCGCGCGTATCTTTGCAGGCAACGGCAGGCGGTCGACCGCGCTTCCCGCCGCCTTCCTTTTCTCCTCGGCCACCCATGCGGAATAATCGTCGCAAAGCGAGTAGATTACGCGCGAGGTGAAAATCTTTATGCCCCGGCGCGCCGCCTCGTCTGTTGCATCCTCCATCACATCCACGTTGAATGAAAGCACCACGCCCTTGTAGGGCTCGGCGCCCGCCACCAGCGATGCGTCCGCCACGTCCTTTTTCGCCACCTTGCCAATCGACGCGCGCCTTATGTCCACGCCCTGCGTCGCCAGGAGCTTGCAGAGCGCCTCCAGTGAGCCCAGCGTGTCCGCCTTCACCACCGCGCCGCTGTTCTCCGACTCGAACATGATTTTCTTGAGCATCTCGTACATTTCGGCAAGCTCGTCCTTGTTCTCGCGTCCGTCGTCCACAATGAGGGGGGAGCCCGAGAGCGCGCCTTCCACCCCCGGCGAGTAGACCTTCACGCCCGCCGCGGCATGCACCTCGTCCACGTATTCGTACTTGTCGCCATCGCCAGTCGGGTGGGGGTTTGGCTTGAGGAGCCCGCGCACGCGCGCCTTTGCCGGGCCGTTCAATGTTGCGAATATTATCTCGTCGTTTTTCTTGAGCGTGCCGTCGTAAATTATCACGTCTATGGTGGTGCCAAGGCCCTTTTCCTCCTTTACCTCGAGCACCGTCCCCCTGCCGGGGCCCTCCACGTCCGTTTTCAGAGCCGCTTCCAGGAACTTTTGCGAAAGCCCCGCAATCGAGAGGAGGAGCTCGGGCAGGCCTTCGCCCGTCTTTGCAGACACGGGTATGATTGCCACCTGCTTGGTGAAGTCGGTGACGCGGTCAAACCGCTCGGACTCTATCCCGCGCTCGGAGAGCTTCCCCACCAGGCCGTACAGAAGCTCGTCCAGGCGCAGCTGCACATGCTCGGGCTGGGAGTTCACGTTGGAAAGCACGCTGCATGCGCCCTGCTCGTCAGTCCTGCTGCGCCAGCCGGATATCAGGTCGACTTTGTTCGCTGCCACGATGAACGGCGTCTTGAATTCGCGCAGTATCCTGATGCTTTCAATCGTTTGCGGCTGGAAGCCCTGCATGATGTCGACCACGAGCACCGCGATGTCAGCAATGGAACCGCCGCGCTCGCGCAGGTGCGTGAATGACGCGTGCCCGGGCGTGTCGATGAAAAGAAGCCCGGGTATTGTGAATGAAGGGAGCTTGCCCCCTGTCGCGGCAGCGCACGAGTTCCTTATGTCGTCAAGCGAGATTTCGGAAGCGCCTATGTGCTGCGTGATTGCGCCCGCCTCCTTTTTCGCCACCTTGGTGTTCCGTATGGCGTCAAGTAGCGAAGTCTTCCCATGGTCCACGTGGCCCATCACAACTACGATTGGCTGGCGAATTGGCATAACCATACCCTGCTTATTCCCTTGGTTGCGAATTGGCATCCGCAACTCCGAACAAATCCTTGTTAAGATTTGTTCTCTCCCTTGTACTGCCCGTCGTATCCCTTGTGCGCGGCAGACTCGAGGCGGACGAATACCAGCTGCATTACCTTTGCATTCTTGTGAAGCGTGATTCCATGCGCGTTGTGCACCACGAGAAGCGATTCGCTCCTTCCATGGTAGCCAGGGTCCCACACCGCGCATCTCACGTCCGCGCCGCAGCGGAGGAGCGAGGAGCGGGGGAAGCCGAACGCGCACGCGTCGAGCGGCACCGAGACGTACTCGTTGTAGATGATTTTGTAGCTGCCCTGCGCCAAGTGAAGCTTGCCCTCGGAGTCGAACTCCAGCTTCCTGCTTGCGGAAATCTTCCGCTTGCTGTTGTCGTAATCTATAACGCCGGGGTCCGACAGGGAATGCGCTTCCTTCAGCGTCATGTCGATGCCGCAGGGCTGCAATTGCCCCTCGCCCACCGTGTCGGCTATGAATGAAATTGACTTTGAGCCGGGAATCACCATGCAATCCATCTCCCGACAATTTCCCCTCTAAGTGTATAAAAAGCTAGTCTTTCCGCCGGGATGGCGCGCCTTGACGCTTTTGCACCTTATCAACGAGCTTCTGCGCCTCTTCCCTGCCGAGCTTGAGCATTTCCCCGGCTTTGAGGGCCATGCTGAAAAGGCCTGCCCCCACGGCAGCCGGAAGCAGGATGACTGCAAGCTCAGCCGCCATGTAGGGAACGCCGCCGAGTTGCAGCAGGCCGGGCGCAAGGGAAATGGCCGCCGTGTCCATTGCAAAGAAAAGCGGAATCGCCGCGCCCATGGAGATGCCCGTATTTGCCATAATGCCCTTGGCGTCGTTCAGGAACCATTTCCAAGCGCCAAGCTCCCTGGCTTCCGCCTGCTTTTGCACGAATGCGGAAAGCTTCTCCTGCCTGTCGAGCTTGGCTGAGAGAGCCTGCATGCTTTTTTCAAGCTTTGCTTTCCTGGCTGCAAGGCGGCGCATTTTCCATTCATAATAGTGAGTTATCGGGGTTTCATAATGCATGCCATTCCCGTTGGAAATCCGGCTTTCTTTGCGTCTTGTGCCGGCAAGGGAGATTCTGCCAGGCAGCTTGTCCAGTTTTTCCTTCATCCGGCTGAATTTGTACATCCTGTAGAGGTAAAGATAGCTTAGCCTTGCGGGCTTTGCTTCTGCCGCAAGATGGATTGGCTTTGCAATAACGGGCATGTTCCCACCGGCGGATTTGGTGATTGGAAGTGTTTATATTTGTTTGTTCATCCGCCAATCAGCCTGAAAAGTATGACGCACACCGCCGCGATGATGAGATTGTCGTCGATTTTGGACTCCGCGCTCTCGGCAAGCGCTGCTGCGGCTGAGACAAGGAGCGCGCTTGCGCCTGCGAAGCAAACGGCAAACGGCGCGGACACCAGGAAAAACGCGAGCGTGCCGCCGTAGGTCTTGCGCGCGTTGTAGGGGAGCTTTCGCCTGCTCCTGCGCCCGATGATGGTGCTGGCCGCGTCGCCAATGCCCAAAATGGCAAGAGAGGCGAGGATTTGCGGCTGGGAGGAAAGGAGGGTGAGG
>JBAZBT010000012.1:0-5480 GCA_041671345.1 Candidatus Micrarchaeia archaeon | reverse complement strand
GCAAAGCACCGCCGCAGTGAATGTCATTGCTCCGTAGCCAGCCATCACGCCCGGGCGCTCGAACCTCTCGATGAGCCACTCGATGCGCCTGCCAAGGTGCACGTAGGAGAGCTTGATGTGCACCATCACCAGGCCCACGACGAGCGAGACGCTCACAAGATAGGCGGAAAGCCCCACGCCCATGAAATGCACCATGGCGATGAGGGAGATGCCCAGCGCAAGATGGAAGATTTGCCGTTCGTCCTCGTTCATGAACACCACTGCCTATCGCGCAATGCGCTGCCTGCCCGTTGTTCGTCCTCGTTCATGTTTACACCGGACATTGTTCAGTTCTGGAGCCTTGCCGCGCTGTGCCGTATGCGGACGCCTGATGGAAGGGGAAGCTTGAGCGCGTGCCAGAGCATTTCGCAAAGCACGCAGGCAAGGAAGGCCAGCGCCAGCCCAGCCGCCACCTCGGTGACGGTGTGCACGCCCAGGTACACGCGCGAGAACGCGGCGAAAAGCGCGTAAATGAGGTAAAAGGCGAACGAGCGGTTGCCGATTGCCACGATGGCCACGGTGAAGGTGAGCAGCGAGTGCAGCGAGGGGAGGGAAAAGTCAAGCGGGCAGGGGATTTTCCCCGGCGTTTCCACGCACGGGCGCTCCTCCTGCAGGAACAGTTTGAAAGAGACGCCCAGAAGCAGCGCGATTGCCACCGCCGCAACCATGAAGGGGAGCAGCTTCTGCTCCTTGAAAATATAGGTGAGGCACAAAATGAGCGAGGCGGAGAAAAGCACGGCGAATGCCGTGTCGTTGAGCGCAATCGAGGCAAGGCGCGCCTCGGGGCGGATGAGCCCGAACAGGAAGAGGAAAACGGACTGGAGATCCATGGTGGCATTGCCCCAAATACCCTTTTTACCCTATGGGCGCTTTCGCAGGAATCCTGAAAAGGCGCCTGCTGCCGCTTTTTATCAGCTTGGTGCCTGGCGGCACCAAATCTAAAAACCCCTTACAGGGGTTTTTATCTTTTGCCCTCCAAAGGGGCAAAGTTGATTCTCATGCCTGACAAGCCAAAGCCAAAAACACCCCGCCAGGTGAGCCTTCTTGACGCCGCCGAGGACAAGCCCGACGACCTGGACAGGATTGTGGCGCAGGCGTTCGATTCCGACCCGCAGGTCCGCCTCAAGGTGGCGAACTCTCTTTCGAAAATAGACGACCCGAGGGCGATATTCGCGCTCATTGAATTGTCATCCGACAAGGACGAGGCCGTCAAGGAATCCGCGCAGCGCGGGCTGGGGCAGAGGAAGGACGAGCAGGAGGAGATAGTCTCCATCGGGAAGCTGCTTTCCGAGAGGAAGGCGCAGCCTTCCGCGCTTTCATCCCAATCAGGCATGCAGCAGCCATCCACGCCAGCACAGCAGAGCGCGCGCGCAAACATGATGCCGGCCATCGAGAGGCTGTTTGCGCATTATGAGCCCAAGAAGCGCGAATCGGCAAAGAGGAAGCTCCTGCCATCGCTCCAGAAGCTTTTCGGCTTCCGCCCCGAGGAGCTCGACCCCCTCAGGGAGCTTGACAAGATAAGCGGGAGCCAGCAGCCCCGCGAGCAGGACAGGGCAGGCGCGCCGCAGAGACAGGGCGCGCGCGAGGAGGAAGGCAGGCCGAAGAACGCGGAGAACTTCCCGTTCGGCAAGCACGAGGAGCCGCGCGAGTTCCCCCACAGGGCCGAAACGGCGGTAGACGTGTCGGAGGAGGACACCGAGATGGTGGGGGAGCCCCATTTGCCGCAGAGGGAAGAGCCGGAAGACGGGGCGGATGGCGAGGAACGGCACGAGGGGCTTGAGGAGTCGGATGACATTTACCATTACGCCCTCCACATTGCAACCACCCCGGGCATGGGAAAGGCCGACCTGAAGCGCGAGCAGAACAGGCTGATAAGCGACTTTCGGAGAAGGGTGGAGCTTGCATTCAAGCTTGCAGCCGAGCAGGCGCACGAGGAGGGCTTTGCCACGTTTTCGAGCGTGAAGCCGGGCATGAAGGGCCTGTCGTTTGCCGCAATGCCCATTTCATCGATAACCGAGATTGCCTACGGGCCCAAAAGAAAGCCGTATGCGCGCATAGCGCTTTTTGACGGGAAACGGGAGATGGCGCTTCTTGTCCCGCGCGAGCGCGCAGGGGGCATAACCATGCAGGACAGGGTGGCGCCGAAGAAGGTTGCCGCGGACTTCATTGTCGAGAAAAGCGAAGTGGTGCTGCTTGCAGGGCCGAAGAGCAGCGTGGTTGTCTACAAGTAGGCAATGGCACCGCAGGAAATCAGGGCTTTTTGCCCCATTGGCAGTGCGGCTGCCGGCAATGGTTAGAATTTTTTGCTCCTGTCCATCCGAAGGAATGGGTGCAGCCAGCCGTAGAAGTCGCTTGACAGCACCGCAATCCTGTTGCCTTCCTTTTTTGCGCGAAAGCCCAGGCGCAAAAGCACCATTTCGTCGGTGTCGTCGCCCAGGAAGTAGCAGTACTCCTTGCCCTTCACGTCCAAAGTGCCGCCCTTGGCGTCGAACACGCCTGCGAAGTAATTTGCCGCAAACTCGTTTTTGAAGCGCAGCCGCTCGTCGCGCTTTTTCATTTCGGAGTCAAGCCACGCGCGAAGCGCGGAGTGGAAGAAGTGGCAGCTGCCGTATTCCTCGGCATTCCCTTCCGAGAACTTCATCTTGTCAGGCTCGGCGAACTTCTCGTCCAGGCTGAGCTTTATGAATATCTCGAGAAGCTCGCGCTTGCCCTCCACGCCCACGCCGGACGCGGTGCGCCGCGACTTCCACAGGCCCAGGAAGTACGCGCGTGAGGGCGACATTGTGAATTTCATGAATGGATAGGAGAAGGAAGAGAATAAAAAACCCCTCGCGGGTTTTTTATAATTTGGGCCGGGGCACAGATAGGGTAGAAAGGCGCCCTGGGGCGCTTTCTGGGTTTGGAGCCGAAGGCCCAAAAAAGAAGATGCTGGGGCGCGAGGCTGCATTCACCTGAACTCATATGGCGCGAACACTTCCTTCTTCACCGCCTTCTTGCTCAAGAACTCAAGCGAGCTGATGTCGGATATCTCGACTATCTCCTCGACCGGCTTTTTCTTGTTCCCGCCGATGAGCACGATTTCGAGCTTGGTGATGCCCGGGTAGCCGGACTCGAAGTTCGCCTTGTGGAAGCCGCCCACCGCCTGCTCGCCGTTCTTGGTGGAGACGCGTATCAGCTTGCCCTCCTTCACCCAAGTGAAGCGCGCGATGTCCTCCATTTTCACGTCGCGCTCCACGAGGCGGAGCATTTTGGGGTAGTGCTCGCGGCCGGCATAGATTTCCGGGATTCCGGCAAGGCCTATGCTTTCGAGCTTTTCGTCGAACTTGCGCGTGACCACAAGCAGCCTGTTCTCGAACCCGTTTATCGGGTTCTCATACACCTGCGCGCATATCAGCGAGCCTTGCTTGAGGGCGTAAAGCGCCCTGATGGATTTCTTGCGCTCGGCAGATTGCTGCTTCGGGTTGAGGGAGACTATCTTGACCTGGAAAACGAACGGCATCCTATCACCGGATGAAAAAGGGCGGCAAGGATTATAATCCGCTGCCCGGGCTCAGTCATGGAGCGGCCTTTTCTTTTCAAACGACGCCACGGCATAGGAGCTGGCCGCTTCGCCTTCGAAACGGATTCCGCCTTGGGGGCGGGATGGGTCAAAATCAGGCCCGGCCAGGGTGGCCCTTATCCTGTCAAAGTCGATGGAATACGAGGGGGGATTCGCCAGGGGAAGCCCTGCGATTTTCACGTCCTTCGGCGGATGGGAGAGGTTGTCCTTTATGATGGCGTCATAGCTTTCAATGGCGCGAAGCTTTGCCCGAAGCTCGTCCGCTTCTGCGAACGCGAGGCCGCCCTTCAGCACGCTGATTTTGACCTCCGCCTTGAGGCGCGCGCCGTCTGGCAGCGCATCCTTGGCATCGGCAGGCTGCTTCTCGCCTATGATGCGGAATATGTCCGCAATCACCTTGGCGCGCAGCGCCTTGAAGCGGTCGATGCGCTGGATTGCTTCCACTGGGGCCCGTTGGGCTGATTGTAAGGTTTGTGCCATATATCTCCCGCAAATATATTCACGAAAACCTATTTAAAGACACATGTTGCGGGGGCGGATTTCGGATTTTGCGCCTGAGCGCGTGATAGGGCATGTTGAACTGGTCCATCATCCTCCAAAGAGACTGCCCATTGGCTGTTCTTAACTCGAAAGGCACAGGCAACGTCTTGTGTTTTCTTATCTTTAGGAGTATATCGAGCTTTCGTTTTTTGTCTGCGTCAGTGAAATTTACTTCTTTCGCGAATTTTTCTAGGTTTTTGACGTAAAAATAGACATCATTTTTGAGGCCTCGATCGTTTTTTGTCCTGACAGAGGTGCAACTCATGCCCCTGCTAGATAGAATCTTGTGGAGAGACTTGGTAATTTTCATTCCTTTTGGCCTTGCCTTTTGCTTGAATTCGATATAGCCTTTGATGTCGACCGATGCCTCGGCATCAAATAATCCTTTTACATAACCCAAGCCAGAGGGCTTCGTCGAGATGAGGCGTGAAACAAGTTTCTTGGAATGCACACGGAGCCTGACTTTTTCCTTGCGTTCAGCCCACGGGCTGGTGTTCAGGCGCACCTTTAAGCTACTAAGCGGCAGTCCGAGCGATTGACTCCATGAAATAGATGATATTGATTTTGGTCGGCTGGAATAAACATCTGCCTTTATTTTTTCACCCGGAATGCCCAACTCCTTGAAAATGTGAACTGCTTCCTTTAGGATGGAAGGCGATGAATTGTATAACTCTATTTTTCGGCCATTTGTGTAGCCGTCGCCATCCACTAAGCCAATCAGCCAATATAGATATTTGCGTTTCATCTCGTCACTTTACGACTTGAAACGCTCGGAGCGTAAAAAGCTTTCTTAAGCAGGATTCCGGTGGAGATGCGGCTCCACGTCTGCCAAATTTCTGTGCTCTTTTTCGCTTGGTGAAAAAGGCGCCCCTTTTTGCTGCGCAAAAAGTGGGCGGAAATTTGCCATTCCAGTGGAAAAAAGCTTCCGCTAAGGAGAATAAAATGCAAGCGCGAGAATGCTCGCGCTAAGAACAATAAAAAATAAAATTCACGCTTCAGGTCTTAACTAGGAAAGAGAGACAAAAGCCTACACCTTGCGACACTTAATTCCTCTAAGGTTCTCCAATCAACACTGTTATTCCATTCCGACGACGAATCGTCAGGATAGACATCCAATCATTGATTATATTGGAGGTGATCTATCCGCAGGTTCCCCTACGGATACCTTGTTACGATTGCTAGCGATGACAGCATTTTCAAAAATGAGCTGTCAACACACTTAGCCCCCCTCACGAATCTCTAGTTCGACAGCGTCAATAAGACGTAGCCTCACTAAAAACTCGCTTGGGTGACTTGACGGGCGGTGTGTGCAAGGAGCGGGGACGTATTCACCGCTCGATGA
>JBAZBT010000011.1:0-12930 GCA_041671345.1 Candidatus Micrarchaeia archaeon | reverse complement strand
CTGCTTCTGTGGCCTGCTGCTCCTTCTGGTTCGAGGGCGCAGACTTTACCATCACCCACAAAGCATTGAGCGCCAAAAGCGGGATTACTGCGATGGACGCCACGAGCGCGATTCCTGTCTTTTTCCTGGCGGCTTCCGGCTTGTCGCTGAATGCGAATTCAAGCGCCGATTTCGCGCCTTTCGAAAGCCGCTTCAGGGGCGCGCCGTTCCAGCCCGCAAAGTCCGCCCTTGCCAGGTCAATCGGCACATCCGCATCATCCGTTTTCTTCTCGTCTGATGGCAGCCGGACTTTCACAATTCCCAGCCGTTCGCCGGCTGCGCGGAAAAACTCGCCTGCCAATGCAAGCGGCACTGCCATCCCAAGCATGGGATTTTCAGTGTCAGAAAGAGAATTAGTTCCATCACTTCCCATAATAAACACCTGTTCGATTTGTTGTGAGAAAGGGTTTTAAACCAATCACCATCTAACCAAGGTTGCTCTTCTTGGAAAGAGCCTATGAAACTCCCTTTGCCAAGCAAGGGGAATTGAGGTGGAAATATGTCAAAAAGCTACGTGAAGTTTGAAACCCCTGCCGACGTCAAGGCAAAAGCGCTCGAGGCAATCACCGTCGCGGCCGACACAGGGCGCATCAGGAAAGGCGCCAACGAGGCGACAAAGTCAATCGAGTCAGGCACAGCCGTGCTCGTGGTCATCGCGGAGGACGTGGATCCCGAGGAAGTGGTCATGCACCTGCCCATGCTTTGCGGCGAGAAGAACATTTCATACTGCTATGTCACGACCAAGAAGGAGCTCGGCACCGCCGCAGGCCTCCCCGTGACATGCGCGGCAATCGCAATCGAGAAGCCCGGCAACGCAGCCGAGCTTGTCAAGAGCGTGCAGGAAAAGGTCGCAAAGCACGCGCCTGCAAAGACGGCGCCTGCCCCGAAGGAGGAGAAGACGCGCGCCGAAGGCGGCGCCCATTCGCCAAAGGCGAATCGGGAGCACGTGGAGCACAAGACGGCCGCCAAGGGCGGCGCCCCTTCGCCACAGGCGAATAGGGAGGAGGCGGCTCCCGCGGAAAAGAAGGATGAGAAGCCCGCGGAGAAGAAGGAAGCCGCCCCTGCCGAGGCAAAGCCTGCAAAGGAAAAGAAGGCAGGCAAGCCCAAGGAGCCGAAAGCGAAAAAGGAAGCGGCTCCCAAGAAGGAGTGAACGGTGTTTTGAATGGCTATCCAAACGGGAATACCAGTCGAGGTCGTGGAAGTGGTCGTCAAGACCGGCATCCACGGCGAAGTCTACCAGGTCATGTGCAAGGTCCTTGACGGCAAGGACAAGGGGCGCGTGATCCGCAGGAACGTGAAAGGCCCGGTCAAGAGAGGCGACATCATGATGCTTCTTGAGACCGAGCGCGAGGCCAAGGAAATCAAGGCCAAGTAAAGGCAATACTCAGGTGAAACAATGGCATACTGTTCGTTCTGCAACAACGAGGTGCTCAAGGGCACCGGCGAGATATACGTGCTGAAAGACGGCACCTCGCTGAACTTCTGCGGAAGCAAGTGCAAGCGCAACTCCCAGAAGCTCAAGCGCGAAGGAAGGCTGATGAAGTGGACAAGCAAGACGCTCGTCCTGTCTTCCGACAAGAAGGCCCCTGAGAAGAAGGAGTCCGCGCTTTCCAAGGACATCGAGGAAAAGCTCAAGGCGCAAAAAGCCGCCAAGAAGTAAGGCTGTGCGCGCCGGCCGATGCAAGGGCTGCGCGCCCGCCAATTTTTGCGAGGTGTGGCAATGGCAACTGAAAGGACGCTTATCATCCTCAAGCCCGACGCGGTCCAGCGCGGGCTTTTGGGCGCGGTTCTTTCCCGCTTCGAGTCGCGCGGCTTTTCCATCGCAGGCATGAAAATGGCCAAGCTTAGCGCCGCTACCCTGAAAGAGCACTACGCGCACATCGCGGACAAGCCATTCTTTCCCGGCATTGCCAGCTTCATGTCCTCCTCTCCCGTCGTGGTGGCGGTAATCGAGGGCAAGGACGCCGTGCAGGTGACGCGCGACATGTGCGGCCCCACCAACGCGCGCAAGGCCCTGCCTGGCACCATACGCGGCGACTACTCGCTTTCCATGCAGTGCAACGTGATACATGCGTCAGACTCGCCTGAAAGCGCGCACAAGGAAATCGCACGCTTCTTCAAGCAAGACGAGCTCCACAGCTATTCGCGCATGCTGCACGATGTCACGTACTCGGCGGACGAGAAGCAGTAGATTCCAAACCCTTTATTTTTTTCTATCCTTATGGCTAATCAGGACAGGAGGAGCTTCACCGCAAACAGCGGGTCGGACGCCTTTTTCTTCGCCTCGCGGCTGGCAATCATCCCCGCAAGCTCCGCGCGCACATGCCCGCTTTTCTTCGCCTTCCCGATTGCGATGTCGAGCAGGAACGGCACCTTGCCGAGCCGCTGGAGCGCGTAGGAGCTGTCAATGTCATTGCCAATCTCCTTCCAGAGCGCGCGCTCGTATTCCTTGCACGCCTCCTCGGCCACCGCCCCGCTTTTCGCCGCGGCGGCAAGCGTGCCTGCGGCAATGGACGCGCTTTTCATCCCGTTGCCAATGCCTTCGCCCGAGAACGGGTCCACGAGCGACGCCGCGTCGCCGATGAGCACAAAGCCGTTGCCTGCGCACGCGCGGTGCGCGGAGGCAAGGGGTATGCTCCAGCCGCCAATGCTTCCCTCGAGCTTCGCGCTTCCAAAGCGGCTGCCGAACCTCCTGTTTTTCATGCATGCCTCCAGCACTTTCTGCAGGTTCGCCTTTTTCGCAATCATGTCCGACAGCAGCATTCCCACCCCGACATTCGCAGTGCCTCCCGAAAGCGGGAATATCCAGAAATAGCCCGGCATGCACTCGGGGAGGAAATGTATCTCGATGTTCCCCCGCAGCCCGCCAATGCCGGCGTAATAGCCGCGCACAGCGGAGCAGGTGTGCGCCGCTTTCGAGGAGAAAACGCCGGCTTTCCGCGCAACAAGCGAGGTTGCGCCGTCCGCCCCCACGACCAGGTTGGCATAAATGTCCTGGGTGCTGCCGTCGGGCATTTTCGCCTTCACGCCGGTGACGCGCCTGCCGTCGAACAGCAGGTCCACAACTTCCGCGCCCTCGCGGGCAGTGCATGCGAGCTTCGCGCGCTGGAACACTATGCCGTCAAAGTCCTGCCTCCTGCAGACAAAGCCTGAGCTCAGCTGCCCGCCGTTTCCGGCTGCAAGCGGGATTTCCACCTCGGTTCCGTTGGGCGAGGAAAACACCAGCCCGGAGCTTCGCTGGAACCCTTTTTGCCTAAGCTCGCCATCGGCGCCGATTCTCGCAAGCACGTTTAGCGCCTTGCCGCCGATTGCGTCGCCGCACACCTTGTCGCGCGGGAAATGCGCCTTGTCCAGGAGCAGCACGCGCACTCCCTGCTGCGAGAGCAGGCACGCGCAGCTCGAGCCTGCGGGCCCTGCGCCGACAATTATTGCATCGTATTTTTCCATGGTTTTCACTCGGTGTTTACGGGCGAACCTTTATAAAGAAGTTGTGTCAATAAAAGTCTATAAGTGTTTTTGGGGGGATTATGATGAATAAATTATTCCTATCCGTAATCTTAGTGTCGCTGCTTTTCGCAGTGCCGCTCGCGTTCGCAGGCGCATCGGGCAATGCTGCATCCGGCAATGCCGGGGCCTTGTCCGGGGCGAGTGCGCCCTCATCCGGCGCATCCGCGGTTTCATCCGAAAGCAAGGGAAGCGCAGCCGCCGGCACAGGGGCAGCAGCCGGCACAACCGCAACCTCGCCCGAAAGCAAGGGAAGCGCAGGCGCGGCCCCGGCAGCATCCGGCGCCGCCCCCAAGCCAGCCCCGCTTCCGCCTGTGAGCGACACGACGCATGTTTCCGTTCCTGCGCCAAAGCCATCGCCAGCCGCAATCGGCGCGCAGGCTGCACAGGGCGCCTGCCTTTCGTCCGATGCCGTTTGCAATGCAAAAAGCGCATCTCAGAAGGAGGCTGGCAACGCCAATCCGCCCGCCAACGTCTCCCCTGCCTACTCGGTGATAGTCGTCCCGGCAAGCGCCACCCTTGGCGTGGGGCAGTCCCAGCAGTTCTATGCATACCTCGTGGCCAACGGCGGCGTGCCTCAGGACGTGGAGTTCACATGGGCCGCATCGGGCGGCGTGGGCACTGTGGCGCCAAGCGGGCTGTTCACTGCAACCTCGGCCGGCAGCGGCCTGGTGACCGCAACCTATTCAACTTCCGGCATCAGCGCAAGCGGCTCGGCAAGCGTGGCAGTCGTTGCCGGCCCGCCGCCTGCAAACAACTCGACATCGCATTCATTTTTCATAGTCCCGGCAAGCGCCACGCTTTACATCGGCGGCACGCAGCAGTTTGCGGTCTACCAGTCATTGCCCAACGGCTCGCTTTCGCAGGTTCCGGACAGCTATCTCTCATGGGCGGCCGCGGGCGGCATCGGCAGCGTGAATTCCGCCGGCCTTTTCACTGCAGCATCCTCCGGCAGCGGCACGGTGTCTGCAACATATGCAAGCCCGGTTTCAACCAACACGTCCGCCACGCTGACCGCCTACGTCACGGTGAACTCCCCCCCTCCGCCCCCGCCAGCCAACCAGCCTTACGAGCTGTTCATTTCCCCCCAGTCATCGCTCCTTGCCGTGGGCGCGACGCAGCACTTCATCGCGCAGCTTTACGATGCGAACGGCACTTACCTCCACGACGTTGGCGATGCAGACTTGTCATGGATGGCGGATAACCCGTCCATCGGGGCAATCAGCCCCCTCGGGGTTTTCACCGCCATATCCAGCGGCACTGCGCTTGTCAAGGCGGCATACAACGGGTCGGCCTACGCCAACGTCTCATCCCAGAACGTGGCAAACGTCACGGTCGGCGCATCGCCGCCGCCTGCAAGCGTGTCCTACATCCTGGTCACGCCCAACCCAGCCTCGCTCTTCTTGGGGCAGGGCCAGCAGTTCATTGCAACCGCGTATGATTCGGCCAACGCCTCTCTCGGCGTGCTTCCGAATTCGGACCTCGCCTGGTCTGTCACCCCCGGCATCGGGTCAATCGGCGCCAACGGGGCGTTCGCCTCCTCTTCAACCGGAAGCGGGACGGTGACCGCGGTTTACGCCGTCCCAAGCCCGCTTGCCCAGATTTCCGGCAATGCATCGGTCACAGTCTCCCCTGTCGCGCCAGGCCCCATCGGAGGGGGAGGCAGCTCGGGGGGAAGCCAGACTTCCGGCAACGGGGGCGCTTCATTCCAGACCTCGACCACCGTCTCGTTTTCCTGCATGGGGCAGCCCGGCGAGGTGAAAATCACGGTCTACAACCCGAATGTGAAGAATGCCACGGTGGAAATAGTCTACCGGGGCGAAAGCAGGAGCGAGAAGGTTTTTGTGAAGGAAATAACCGGCACCACGGCGCTCTCATTCACCCCTGAAAAGGCAGGCGACTACACGCTCCGCGTGAACGTTGGCACCGACCAGACGAACGCGAACTTCTTCGTGCCCTACTGCGGCCCGCAGACCCAGAACGTGACCCAGGACATCACGGTGCGCCTCGAGCCTTCCCGCGAGCTGGTCTTTTCCAAGCTGGTGGGCTACCCCGGCGGCTTTTCCAAGCGCTTCTCGGTGTACAAGATAACCGAAGGGCAGTCCGAGGCATACGAATCCGACATCGTGCTCTACCTGAACTACACGGGAAATTCGTCGAAGTACGATTTTGACGTGCTCGACTCGGTGCCATCCTCGGTGCTGTCGCGCGCAAGCCAGGTGGAATTCGCAGACCGGCCAAGCGTGGTGTCGGGCGCGCCCAAGTTCGAATGGCACGTGAAGTCGATATCAAAGGGGGGCAGGCTCTCCTACGCATACAGCTTCGAGCGCCCGCTCACCGAGCAGATGATAGCGCTGTTCGACGCGCCTTCCATCCGCGAGGCAGGGGATGGGGCAACGCCAAGGCAGCAGGACAACGGGCTGCTTTCGGCAAGCATAGGCCCGATATTCGGCATGACGCTTCCGCTCATCGGCGTGGTGCTGGCATTTTTCGTGCTGCTCGCGCTCCTTTACTTCTTCCTGTTTTCCAGGAAGAAAGAGGAAGAGTAGGCGCGTTTCCCCTTTTCATTTTTTTTTGGCTTTTTTTATTTTTCCCTTTCCATCCTTCACTTCTGTTTTTTGCGGCATAGTCGGCGCGCGCCCGCGCTGGCGCCGTGCGATGCTTTTTAACCCTTTTCAACAGAAAAAGCAACCATGAAACAAATGTCTTTCAAGCAGGCCAAGGCGCTGCTTCCCCGGCCGGTCGCCCTGAAATCAGCCTCCCCCGAATTCCTGGCGTGGTTCAATCTGTTTGACAAGAAAACCAGCACTCCGAAATACATTGTCGAGGAATTCTCAAAATCAGCGCAGTCGGTGCATGGCCCCGTTTCAAATGAAAGCCAAAGGCTGATGCAGCTGGGGGACTGGGCCGCTGGCGTTGCAATGGGAAAGGTCAAGCGGCAGACACGGTGGAACCTGATAGTGCCGAAGCTCGGCATCGCTTATAACGCCTATTCCCTGCTTCTCGACAAGCCTCCTGCGGACCTGGGTGCGCAGCAATTGCGGGCGCTCAAAAACAAGCAAAGCGCAATTGCCGAGCTAACCCTCATAGTCATGCAGCACGGGCACATCAAATACACGCACGTCCCAACCCCGGCTGATTTTGTGCGCATAGGCCCGTTCGACAAGTATTGAAATGCCCGCTTTTTTTCGGCCAGCGCTCGCTAGACCCTGGCAAACAGGAAAGCCTTTTTACTTGCCCATACACTCAGCGTGTTTTTCGAGGTGAAGGAGCGGAACAGGTGCCCGTCTATGAAGAACTGCGCGCGCTCGGGGCCGGAGAGCCGCAGCGTGCAGCGCGCGCCGCGCGCGAGGATGAGGGGCGCAAAGGTGCGGCGGAACGGCGAGATTGCGACCGCCTGGTAGCGCGAGTCGCTTTTTTTCATCTGCCTCCCCCCGCAGGAATAGCAGTATGCGGGCGAGCCTGTTGCCGTGCAGAATAAGAGCCCGTCCGCCCTGAAGGCGAAGTGTTTCTTCCCTACCGCCAGGTGCAGCGAGAGCACGCGCGGCTCCGGGTTCCTGATGCCTATCTCATTGAGCGAGAGCGGCATTGCTTTCCCGTCTATGCTGCAGGAAAGCATGAGCCTCTTTTCGCTTTTCATGCCGGGCAGCACGCGCGAAAGCTTGGCGCGCCAGTTGGCGAACGTGGCCTGGCAGATGAAGCTGGTGCTGCTGCCTATTGCGAAGAAGGGCGCGCCGTAGTGCTTTTTGTGGTAAAGCACCGTGCCGTCCCCGCCGATGGTGATTACGAGCTGTGGATTTTCCCGGGAAAGCGACACGCCGCGCTCGGCAAGGAAGCGCTCAACCTCGCGTTTCACTGCTGCCGTCTGCGGCTTTTTCCTGTTCGCTGCCACTGCTGCGCGGGTGACTTTCATGCCTGCACCATGCCTCAGATTTTGAATTTTTTCTCTATGAAGCTGCGCGAGGGCAGCGACTGCGCCCCCCTGCGGAGGACCTTCGCGGCGGCAACCGCGTTTGCGAACCGCACCGACTCGAACACGCTTTTCCTCTCCATCACGCCCGCGATGAAGCCTGCGCAGAACGCATCCCCTGCGCCGAGCGTGTCCACCGGCTTTACCGAATACGACGGGACCGTGAAGGACGACATGTCCCGCGTCTTGACGATTATCTCCCTGCTGCCCTGCTTTATCACGCACACCATGTTGTACTGCCTCGCCAGCCTGGCCGCCTCGGCTTCCTCCCGCGAGCCTGTGATGGAGAAAAGCTCCTTGCGGTTTATTATCAGGAAATCGCAGCGCCCGAATATCGGGGCAAGCTTTTTCTCGCCGAGCCGCGATGCCGCCCTGCCGGGGTCGAACGAAATCGGGATGCCGGACTTGTGCGCGGCCTTGCTTGCCGCCTCAAGGAGGTGGTGGGCGCAGCCGCTCATGTGCAGGAACTTCGATGAGCGTATGAAATCAGGGTCGACCGCGCGCCGCCTGTCCGCCACGCCGAGGTCCTCAATCACGCGCACCTCGCCCGCGGCGTCTATTATTATCACGGACAGCCCGCTCATCCCCTGGAATGACCGCACCTGCGACACATCCACCCCCCGGGCGTGGAGGTCCGAGAGCAGGTACTTGCCATGCCTGTCGGTTGCAACGTTCCCTATCACGCCTGACGGGTGCCCGAGCTTCACGAGGTTGACCGCCACGTTCGCGGCAGACCCGCCCCCGCTCACGGACGGGTGCATGCGCATGAGCGCGGTATGGTCGGGCTCAGGGAACCTCTCCACATAGTTCCTTATGTCGTAGACTATGTGCCCAATGGTCGCTATTTCGGGATGCATGCCACCAATTCGCCGCCACAGAATTTAAACGTTGGTGCAGCAATCCCCCCATGGAACAATCCGCCGAGCACCGGCTTGCCGCGCTTCTTGGCGGCTCGCTTGAGGGAAAGGTGAAGGAAAAAGCCGACTCGTTCGGCGGCCTTTTGACCCGCGGGGCCGCGGTGCAGCTGCTTTGCCAGGAAAACGGCATATCCACCGAGAGGAAGCTGCTTCTTTCCGAAGCGCTCGCCTCCCTGCTGCCATTCTCGTTTTCCGCGCGCGTGGAGCGCGTGTTCCCGGCCCAGCAGTTCCCCGGCGGCACCATGCGCACCGTGCGCCTCCACGTCTCGGACAAGTCCGGCCAGGCGACGATTGTGCTTTGGAACGAGCAGGCCCGCATTGCGGAAGGCGGGATTTTTGCAGGCGACACGGTGGAGTGCAGCGGCGCCTACTTCCGCGCAGGGGAAATCGCAATCAGCAGGAACGGGGCGGTCTCGCGCGCAGCAGGCGGGGCGGAGCTGGACGTTGCAGGGCTTCGGGAAGGCCTGTGCAACGTGCGCGGGTCGGTGGGGGAAGCCGGGGGCATGCGCACCTACCGCGACAGGAAAACCGGCGCGGAGAAAAGAATGCTTGCCTTCACGATTTGCAGCGGCGGCAAATGCTGCCGCGCAGTGTGGTGGTCGCCGCCGGAAGGCGCGCCGCGGCTCCAGGCGGGCGCGCAGGTGGTGCTGGAAGGGGCGTCTTTCCGCGAAGGCGAGATTCACCTGAACGGCTTTTCGCGCGTGGTCTCCCAGGGGGCGCCTGGCGGCAAGGCCGGCGGATTTTCAGGCATCTCAATCGAAGGCCCGGATGCGGTGGTTGCAATCGGCAATGAAAAGTTCCGCATGCCCATTCACGGCGCGCTTGCCCTGTTCCGCCTGCATGCCGTGCCGCCCGGCGTGGACGCCGCCACCCTCCTTTCGATAAAGTCCCGCTCGCTTGAGGGGAAATCCGCCCGCTATTTTTCGGAAGGCGGCAGTCTCGCCTCCGTCGAGTTTGAAAACTAGGGGGGAAGAAAAACGAAAAGAAGCCAGGGCGCCCTTACAGGCACCTGCCTATCAGGTTCTTGGTGCCGTACTGCCTGGCGCCGCTGATGCCCGAGGGCGTGGTGTAGGTGATGTTCACGCTGTAGTCGTATATGGAGCCCGGCGTGCAGACCGTGGGCAAGCCCTCGGTGGCAACCACTATCTTGGTTTCCCCGGCGGAAAACGACATGCTCGAATTTGTCGTGATGACCGTGTTGTTGCCTATGTATATCGCGGTTATGGTGTAGGGGCCGTTCGACTCCATGTTCTGTATGCTGAAGTTCCCAATCGAGCCCGCCACGACCGCTTCCTGTATCGAAAACGGCCTTGCCTGCCCCCTCCAGTAGGACTGGCTCTGCGTCATCCTTGCATCGGACGCCATCCCGGGGAAGAACCCGAGAAGCGCAACAGACACCAGCGCCACGATCAAAACAACCGCGAGAAGCACGAGATACTCGGTCGCACCCTGCCCTCGCCGGGTGCCATAAGTTGCGCCGCAGCGCAACTGTGTCGCGCCCTGTCCACGAAGAATTGCCATAAAATCCCTCAATCCAGCCGCGTTTGCGGCAAATTTGTCCCTTGATGCCATATCTCGGTCATATATTATATAAAGATTTCCCGGGCGGGGGAAAAAGAACGCGGGCGGGAAAAGGAAAAGCCCAAATGGGGAAAAGGGGAAAAAGGAAAAATAAAACCAAAAGGAGGGCGGTCAGGAATACTTGCCAACGATGTTCTTGGACCCGTACTGCCTGGTTGCGGTCCCGCTTGGCGTGGTGTATGAAATCGTGACGTTCAGGTCATAGACGGTCCCGCCCGTGTGGTTGCCCATGTCTGGTATGATGACGAGCTTGCTCTCGCCCGCGGAAAATGTTATGTTGCCCGTCGAGTTGTTGTAGTCGCCGACCTGGAACACGCTTATCTTGAACGGCCCGTTGGCCTCCATGTTCAAGAGCATGAAGCTGCCGTGCCCGGTCGAGTTTATGTTGGATTCCGTTATTGCAAAAGGCCTTGCCTCGCCGCGCCAGTATGTTGCGGACTGCGTTATTTTGGCATCGGTCGCCATTCCCGGGAAGTACCCGAGAAGCATGATGGACACCAGCGCTATTATCAGCACCACTGCGAGAAGCACGAGATACTCTGTCGCGCCCTGCCCTTGCCGGGCGCCATGGGCCGCGCCGCAGCGCAACTGTGCCGTGCCCTGCCCCATGTTCGCAAACACCATCGCATAACCCCCATGTCCCATCCGGTTTCCGGCCGCCTTAAAGCGTGACATGCGCCTTTTGGCGTGCGAGCTATAAAAATCTTTGTTTGCCAAATGCAGCCATGAAGCTTCCGGCATTCCTTCTCCTGCTTGCAGCCGGCATGCTGCTGCTGGCAGGCGCCCCGTCTGCAAAATACACCGAGAACCTCACCGTCCAGGTCTTCGACGCCCATTTCCGCCCGGTCGAGGGCGCGCTGGTCTACGTGGACTATGAGCTGAACTCGGTGAAGGGGAACATCAAGACCAAGCCCAAGCCCACCAACGGAAGCGGGCAGGTGAACATAATGTTCACCAACTACGAGGCCATCCAAAGCGAGACGGAATACGCATTCACGCTTTATGTGAAATACGGGAGCCAGCTGGCCTCGGCCTCGCTCATCGCCGTGGACAACGGCAACCAGTCGTTCTCGGTGCACAGCCGGGCATACTCGATGCAGGTCGACTCGTGCATTGCGTTCGTGCGCGTCTTTGACCAGGCGGGCAGGCCGCTTTCGGCAAACGTGACCATGGACAAGGCGGCAAAGGCGACCGACGCCTCGGGCAGCGCGTTCTTTGCCCTCCCTCCGGGCAACTACACGCTCAAGGTGGAGCGCAACGACTTGGTGAAGAACATCCCAGTCGTGCTTGCCAATTCTACGGGCGACCAGTCGCTTGACGTCGTGCTCAGCTATTACAATCTCGACATCCGAGTGCAGGACGACCGCCGCCGCCCGCTGTCCGCCAGGGTGGAAGTGAATGGCGTGGGCATGCAGACTGACAGCGACGGGATGGCCCGCTTCGGGAACATCACCACCAGCTCGCCGCAGGTCATAGTGGCGTACGGGCAGGGCATACAGCGCCTGCAGCCGAACCTGCAGTCGGGCCAGTCGCTTGAGGTGACGTTCGACATCAACAGGCCGTCCATCAAGGACCAGTACTCCACGCTCACGGCCTCCGGGGTGGGCGTGATACGCTTTTTCGTGGAGGACTCGGGCCCCGAGGCAAGCGGGATTGACTCGGTTTCCGTGTCCTACGAGGTGTCGGGCGCGCAAAACCTGCTCTCGGTCTACACCATGGGCTACAACAGCTTCGAGGCAAAAATCCCCGCGCAGCCCGACGGCACATTGGTGAAGTACACGATAACCGTGTCCGACAAGGCAGGCAACTCCGCTGTCGGCTACGGGGATTATGTCGTCTCGGCGGGCGGGGACGGCCAGGGGGGCCAAAACGCGTCTTCCGGCGTGCCCATGCCTGCGGCATCGTCCCTCCCAAACGAGGGCATATTCGTGGGGATTGCGGTGCTCGCAGTGCTCGCATTTGCGGCAATCTACTATTTCACCAAGAAAAAGGGGGATGAATTCTCCCCGCCCCCAATCGAGCCGCCGCAGGCGCCCCTCCAGCCGTAGCGCCCGCATCGCTTTTATAAATCTCCGGCACAAATCAACCCATCGGTGGGAGGATGGACGAGGTTATCACAAAGACCGCGCTTGGCCTGAAGCCCTTTTCGCGCGGCAAGGTGCGCGACACTTACGAGCTTGCCGACGGCAGCCTTCTCATGGTGGCATCCGACCGGCTCTCCGCATTCGATTCCGTGTTTCCGGACGGCATTGAAAAGAAGGGGCGCGTGCTCACGCAGATGTCCGTCTTCTGGTTCGGCCGCCTCTCAGGGCTAGTGGGCAACCATCTCATTTCCACGGATGTGCCCGACGGGCTCCCGGCCTACCTTGAAGGCAGGTGCATGGTTGTCAGGAAAGTGAAAATCATCCCGCTTGAGTGCGTGGTGCGCGGCTACATGGCAGGCTCGGGCTGGAAGGACTACCAGAAGACCGGCGCAATCTGCGGCATCCCGCTCCCCGCCGGCCTGAAGAATGCAAGCAGGCTCCCCGAGCCCATCTTCACGCCTTCCACAAAGGCGGAAAAGGGGCACGATGAGAACATCGGCGAGGAGGAATGCGTGAAATTGGTGGGCAGGGAAACATACAACGCGGTGCGCGAACTGTCGCTTCGGATTTACTCCGCGGCTGCCGCTTACGCTCTCACGCGGGGCATCATCCTCGCAGACACGAAATTCGAGTTCGGCACGCTGGGCGGGGAAATAATACTCGCGGACGAGGTGCTCACGCCGGACTCAAGCCGCTACTGGCCTGCCGATTCATACAAGGAAGGGATATCTCCCCCGTCGTACGACAAGCAGTTCGTGCGCGACTATCTGGAGACCACGGGCTGGGACAAGCGCCCCCCCGCCCCGCACCTGCCCCCCGAAGTGATGAGGAAGAC
>JBAZBT010000010.1:1469-13505 GCA_041671345.1 Candidatus Micrarchaeia archaeon | reverse complement strand
GAAGTAGCCCAGGTCTGCAGACATGAGCGAGATGCCGTCTATGATGCCCGAGACCTCCGTCAATGCCGGCACGCTCCACATTCCGCTGCCCCAGCCGCCGGACGGTTTCGTAGGCTGGAGGGACATCTCGACATAGTAGGGCATCGCGTCCATATCCATCCCGTATGCGAACCAGAGCATGTCGTCAAGCTGTATGGTGCCGTATGCCTCCTTGGACAGGTTCACCGCTGCCACGCCGGACTGCTGCCCGCTTGTTATCACGGGCTCATTGCTTATCGATGACGCCGTGCTGCTGATTGTCGAATTGGCGCACAGGTACTGGCTCCCGAACTTCTTGCAGGCAAGGGGGTAGCAGCAGACCGCGCTGCTGCACGAGTCCCCCTCGGAAACGCAGGTGGCCCCTCCGGTCGCCGTGCAGGCGCCGTCCTTGCATGCATATCCCATCAGGCACGTGTAATCCGCCTGGTGGATGTAGCCGTCCTGCCCGCAGTACATCTCCGTCACCACCTTGCCATCGCCACTGCACCCGTCCCCGAGCTTCCCCGCGACGCCGAACTCCTCGCCGGTTTCATTGTAGGTGCCGCTTATCTTCCCGAATTTGTAGACATTGAAGCCCCCGTCCTCGTCCACGCAGCCTGTCGCAGCCATGGGCGTTGAGGATGCGGTGGCCGTAGCAGCAGTCGCAGCGGTTCTCCTGCCTGATGCTGCCTCGGTGCTGTTATTCGAATTCGGCATCTGCCATGGGATGGCGCTTGTGACCGTGGCAGCAACCGCGGCTATCGCAGCGTCAACCGACCCTGCCTTGGTGGTGTTGTTCGAGGCAGTCGTGGCTGCAGTCCTTGTGGTGCCCCGCGTGTCGAGCCAATAAGCCCCCGAAGCGGAAATCACCCCGCAAAAAAGCAGAATCGAGACAAAAACAGCCGTTATCATGCGCACATTTGCCAAAAGACCACCCGCAATCAGCATCACGCGCTTTATTTAAAATTCTATCGAATGGCATCTAGGCTCGCTGCTGCTCGCCTTCAGAGAAAACCTTCTAAGGTTTTTTCTTCTTAGCCGAACTGCGGGTTCGGCTTCAGAAAAAGCCCTCTAGGGCTTTTTCTTCTTGTTCTTCTCGGCCAGCGCGGCTATCCTGTCAAGCACTTCCTGCTTTGGCTTGTGTATTTGCTCGCCAAGCTGGTAATATTTGCCGAACGAATAGGCAAGCGGCTTTTTTTCGTCGTGCGATTCTATCTCCAGCACCTCGCCCACCACCATTGCATGGTCGCCGAGGTCAACTATCTCCTTCACCCTGCATTCTGCATTGAGCGCTGCGCCAAGCAGCATGGGCGCGCCAATCTGCCTTGCCTTGTAGAACTGCGCACCCATCCCGCGGAGAACGGCCATCTTGTCCACGTCGTGCCCCGAGCTTCCGCCGGCAATGCTGGAAAAGACGTTCTGGTCATCTGCCGCAATGTTCACGCCGAATTCCCTGGTGGCGCCGATGTTCTCAAGCGTTGCCTTGCCCTTGCCGCCCATCGCCTTGCCTATGTGCACTGTGATGAGCGCAGGCGACCACGAGACGTAGTATGTCCACTCCACGCCCATGATGTTCTGCCCGTTCGGCCCGTGGCTGGTTATCAGCCCCACGCTTGTCACGAATTTGCTCGCCTTCTGGTTTCCCCATCCAAGGTCCATGTTCCCGCCCCCATATTGCGCAGTTGCACGCTGTCCCATATAATGCGCTTTGTTCTTTTATATCCAATCCTATCCATCAAGGAGTGGAAAAAGAAAAAAAAGTCCAAAATAAAAAAGGCGGGGCGCTACTTCCCGCCCATCGCGGCCATCAGCCGCTTCTCGAATTCCTCTTCCGCGCCCTTTGGCAATTCCTTGCCCGCCATCTTCGCCTTCCATATTGCGCGGGTGTGCTCCAGGATTATCCTGGCAACCTTGTCAAGGCCCTTCCCGTCCTCCTTCTCAATCATCGCCTCGATCTTGCCCTGCACCACCGATGTCCAGGCGTCCTCGGCGACATCGACCATCATGCCGCCAAAGTCATCCTCTTCCTCGTGGCAGCAGCAGCCGCACCCTTCGCCCGATTTGCACTCGTCTTCCTTCATTTTGCTCACCCTTTTTCATTTTTTTCAGCATTGGCGCACATGCACTATTGCCAACTGAGCGATGCTCCGCCCACTTTTTCGGCGTCCGCTTCGCCCGCAGGCGAAGGGGCCCCTTTCCGCGAAGCGGAAAGAGGGCAGCGAAAAAGAGGCCCCTTTTTGCTTGCGGCAAAAAGTGGGGCGCCTTTAGGCATGGGTTTGTGTCACTCGCACCCTTCAAGCCAGGGGCAGGCGGCTGCCCGCAGCTCCCGGATGCGGGCTGCATCGCCGTTCCCAAGGGCAGGCATGCCCTCGCCGCCGTCCCCTATGGCCTGCAGTCCCCTATCGCCGTCATTCACGTCCTCCTCCCAGTCATCGTCCTCCTGGTCCTTTGCGTCCCCGTCTCCGCCTGCGCCGGCATCCATTTCATCGCCGCTCATTCCAAACACCTCCTGTTCATTTTTTCCTGGCCCGTGCGCCTGCGCACAGGCTGCATCAGCAAACCCGCCTGCTTATATACGGCTAGCTACCCGCAAATGGATGGCTAGTGCACGGCGTGGATTTACCCAAAAGCAGGATGCAATATTTATGAATATTGCCGGAAAATATTTTTGCCGGCAAGCTTTTTCCGGCAGGCTCAGGGAACACAGTGCCTCATTCGTCTTCCCAGCCTTCCCCCTCGTTTTCATATTCGCCATCATCGCCGCCGTATCCGCCCGTCCGGTTTGCCTGGCCAGCTGACGGCGGAAGAGGCGTTGCAGCCGCGCCAAGCAGGCCTATCCTGAAATTGGGAAGCATGGCAACCGCATTTGCGGAATGCGGCGAGCCCCTGCCCCCCTTGGTTGCGAATGCATTGGTCGCATCGGTGCCGCAGAAAGGCACGTAAGCAGTCCCGCCGGGGTGATTTGAAAACGATGTCAAATCGTAGACGGCGCCGCTTATCGCCAACCAGCAATCCGATTGCGTGCTGTGCTTTGCAACTTCGCCAAGCGTGAGGATGGTCTGGTTCTGCGCAGGGGGAATTGCAGCCACTGGCTGCCCTGGTTCAAGCGGCGGCGCAGCTGGCGGGTTTTGCGAAGAGTTCTGGCCGGGCTGGGCCGGCCCCAAGCCTGCGGAGCCCAGCGCGCCTATCCTGTACCTTGGCAGCATGGCAAGCGCGTTTGCGGAGTGCGTGTTGCCGGTGCCTCCTTTTGTGGCAAACGCAACCGTGGCGTCGGTTCCGCAGAACGGCACGTACGCCGTGCCTCCGGGGTGGCTGGAGAAGGATGTAATGTCGTATACAAAACCGCCTATGGCCAACCAGCAATCCGACTGCGAATTGTGCGCCGCCACTGCCGCAAGCGTCAGCAGTGCCTGGCTTTGCGATGAATTCTGCGCAGGCGAGGTTGAAGGCTGGCCCTGCGAAGCGTTCCCTGCCTGGCCGCCCTCCGCTGGCTGGCCGCTGCCTGCGCATCCTGCAAAAAGCAGGAAAAGCGGAACCAATGCCAAAAACACATTCTTCATGCCCCTCACCCCACTCCCTTCGCCCGGAATATGACCGGCACAAAAAGCCGCCAGCTTTTTTTAACGCTAGCTACCCGCGAATGGATAGGTTGCGCACGGCGTGGATTTACCCGAAAAGCAGCCGGCATCATTTAAGAAGTTTGCACGGGAAAACGCGATGCCGGCAAGGTTTTTTTTCGGAAGCGCAAGCTGCGCAATCCGCGATGGGCAGGGGCAACCGCCCTCAGCGTCGTATCCATTTAAAGCTAAGCGGCTGTTATTCCCCCATGGAATACGCCCTTGAAGCCGGGAACCTCGGCAAGGTGTACGGCAAGAAAGTCGTGCTCTATGATTTTACGCTCAAGGTGAGGAAGGGCAGCATATTCGGGCTCCTAGGCCCCAACGGCGCAGGGAAAAGCACGTTCATACGCATTGTTTCAGGATTGGAGGCGCAGGATTCCGGGTCGCTTAGCCTTCTCGGGGCAAAGGCGGGAAAGGAAAGCAGGCGGCAGCTTGGAGTGGCGCCGCAGGAAAATTCCATCTATCCCCTTCTCACATGCATGGAAAATCTCATGTACTTCGGCTCATTGTACGGCGTCACGGGAAAAACCGCAAGGGAGCGTGCCACAAGCCTGCTTTTGCAGCTCGGGCTGCAGGACAAGAAGGACGCGGTTGCGGAATACTTGAGCGGCGGGATGAAGCGCAGGCTCAGCCTTGCCTGCGCGCTCATGCACCAGCCAAAAATCATCATGCTTGACGAGCCGACCACAGGCCTTGACCCTGCAACGCGGATAAAAATGTGGGAGACCGTGCGCAAGGTCGTGCACGACACCAAAGCCACCCTCATCCTCACCACGCACTACATGGAGGAGGCCGAGGCGCTTTGCGGCAGGCTGGCGTTCATCAGCGCCGGGCACGTCGTTGCCGAAGGCACGCCTGACGAGCTGAAAAGGCGGGTGGGCAAGGAAATAGCAAAGCTTTCCACTGTGCCTGGGAACGCGGAAAACGTCATCCGCATCATCAAGGGCATAGGCGGGATAGACAACGTCACAGCAACAGAGCACGGCGTGGTGGTGGAGGCAAAGGACGTCTCCTCCAGGCTTCCCGAGATTGCAAAGATACTGGTGAAGAACGGCGAGGCCGTGATTGAAATGTCGGTCTCCCAGCCGTCGCTGGAGGACGTTTTCCTGAAGATGACGGGCCTGAAGCTCCTGGAGGCCAAGAAAGCCGAGGCAATCAAGAAGAATTGGAGGGGCGAGCAGAGCTGAGGCTGCCGGGCTGCAAGGGCCTTGCTGGCTGGAAAAATCGGAAGGGTGGATGGATTTGAACCTGCTAAGCGAGATAGGGAAGGATACAAGGCAATTCATGCGCGAGGGGCGCACGCTCATGCTTTTGGTAGCCGCGCCGCTTTTGGTGCTCCTTGTCATGGGAAGCATTTTCTCGGGCGACTCCACCCTTGTCGGGAAAACCGCAATCGGAATATGCGACCTTGACTCGAGCAACGCATCGGTATTTTTCGTGAACGGCATAATGAACTCAAGCGACATCATAAACTACGGCAACGGCGCGGATTGCCCCTCAACGATGGAAAAGGCCGTGCGCACTGGCAAGCTTGCAGGCGGCCTTGTCATCCCTTCGGGGTTCGGGCATGGCATGGAGAATGGCAGCACCCAGAACATCTCCATGCTCTTGGACAACTCCCGCTTCCAGGTCTCGCCCTCGATAGAGGCCGCGGTGATGGCGAACATACAGGCGACCAACCAGCGCATAGGGGCGCAGTTCATACTTTCCGTGTGGCGCCAGCTGGACGCGGCAAACGCCAGGCTCGGGACAATATACATAAGCCTCAACGAAACGCGCGACCGGGCGCGTACCATGAAATCCAGCCTGAACCGCACCGCGGAATCGCTTTCCGCCCTCAACATAAAAAGCGTGCAGGACGAGATACTGCTTGCCAACAGCACGATTGCAGCGACAGTGGCTGCGCTTGACACCGCGGAGAGCAACCTCACAAAGATAGAGTCCAACTTCGCGGATTACCAATCGACCCTCAACCAGACCGAGTCCGACCTGGTGGGGATAGACAGCACGATTCAGAACATAAGCGGCTATGTGGCAACTGCAAAAGGGGGCATGAATTGCTCAAGCCCGCTGTTTTTCGCAGCCTGCGCGCCGCTTGACTCGCTCAATGCGAGCGTGGAGTCGGCCCACCAATCGGTTGCAGCAAGGCTTGCCAAGGTCAGGAAAGCCGAGGTTGACCTCACAGCAGCAAACCTGACCATACAGGAGTTCAAGGCAAGCATCGCCCTTGCAAAAATAGGCGCGAACGATTCGGTCAGCAGCATAAACAGCATGCAGGACTTCGTGACCGCGCTTGAAATGAACAGGGCTGAATCGCTCAAGACCCTCCGGGAGGTGGACAAGTCATTGGACGAGCTTGTGGGCAAGACTTACGAGCTTGAGAAAATAATCACGGACAGCAGGAGCCAGATAAGCGGGATAACCAGCCGCTCGCCGGACTTCATCATCGCGCCCATGCTCGCCCTGCCCGACTACCTGTTCGGCAAGCGCCCGTTCTTCGAGTTCATGCTGCCAAGCGTGCTTCCGCTCATACTGATGTTCGTCTCGCTCTTCCTCGCCTCCACCTCGCTTGTGAAGGAGAAGCGTTCTGGCACGCTCGCGCGCGTTTACACCTCGCAGGTGAACAGGTTCGAGTACGCGGTGCTGAAAGTGCTGAGCTACACCGTGCTCCTCATCCCCATCGCCATCCTGCTCGCGCTCATAGCGTCGCTCTTCTACCACATGTTCCCAGCCGCCGACCCTGGCATGTGGTTCTACGTCCTTCAGGCGCTCGTGCTCCTCATACTGGCATTCGTTTCCCTGGGCGTGCTGATTGCGGTATACTCGGAATCCGAGGCCACCGCGTTCCTCGCATGCCTGGTGTTCGGGCTGCCGCTCCTGTTCGTAAGCGGGCTCCTGTTCCCGTTCGAGTTCATGCCGCCCCTTGTCGCCGCCGTCGGGCTCTCCTCCCCACTTACGCAGGCGATAGTGAGCATGCAGGCCACAATCCTCTACCACTCGTCGCAGATGGCAAGCTCGCTTATGCTCCTTGCCTATTCCGCGCTCTTCACCCTTCTTGCCGCGCTGTCGCTGAAGAAATGACGGATTGAAGGGGCGCGGCCGCCCGCCCGGGTGCAGAATGAACGGCGCAAAACGGGCGGATTCGGCCAAAGGCTGCCACGCCTTGCCCCTTGCCGCATTCGTTGCCCCTATTGCAGGCAAGCCCCTCAAAAAACAACGGGCCGCGCCGGCCGGCAATAAAATAAGCAGGCAGGAACGCCACCTACATATTAGACTGCATATAGGCATATATATACCTTCATATCAAAAGGCTATCCATGTGTGGGCGCAAAACCGTGCATATCCGCAGCCAAGCCTTACATCTGCTGCTGCTAACGCTCCTGGGCGCCGCCCTTCTTGCCCCTGCCAGCGCGGCGCCATCGACCATCAACTCCGGCGACATCATCATCCTCAAAACATACGCGGATGCATTCAACCAAAGCAGGAACTACGCGACGCCCTTCGGCCCCGCGGAGCAATACTGCTGGGCAAGCGGCACATTCCTCGCCTACCAGCCGTGCAGCGACATGCCGACCTGCACCCTGACCGCCGCCCTGGTATGCTCGGTGAGCGGGCAGAGCTGCGCGGTGGACGTGCTTGCCGCGCACATCCTCGCCTATAAAAACGGCGTGGACCGCCTGAACGCCGCATATTCGTCTTTCATGTCCGGGTACAACGGCTTTGGCGCAGGCGGCATCGAGGGCCCGCTGCACCAGATGGATGCCTCGTTTGACGCCATGAAAGCCGCGGCGGACGAGGTGGGCCAAAGCAAGCTGCGCCTGCCGGATACGATTCCCTGCCCCTGCGGCAGCAACCCGCTCGACTGCTGCATCGGGCGCTGCCCTGAGGCGCATTTCAATTACACCGCAATCGCATCCGGGAAATCCGAAATAAGCAGGATTCTCCTCAAGAGCTGCACGGACGGGACGCCTGGCGGGCAATGCTCAATCCACATGCCGCAGGAGTGCGCCCTGGGGCAGCTCGTGGACAATGCCGCCAAGTGCGGCTGCCCGTCGGGCAAGAGGGCGGCGCCCGGCGGCACGGGCTGCGAATACATCCCGTGCATTGACAATGGCGTGGTTGTGCCAGAGGCGGCATGCTCCCCCAAAACGTCCGGCAAGATGTTCCTGAACGGCGTGCTCGCGGACAAGGCATCATCATGCCCCTGCAAGGCCGGCACCACGAGGCAGGGCGAGGCGTGCGCCATCGTCCTGTGCGCGGACGGCACAAAATACGGCGAGTGCTCGCCAAGCAGGCCGAAGGACTGCATTCTCACCGCGGCAAACACCGGCGCGCTTGCCGACAACGCAGTGAAATGCGGCTGCCCTGCCGGGCAATACATTTCCGGAAATTCCTGCATGTGCCCGGTGAAAATGGCCGAGGTTTGCAGCATTGCGAACGTGACAAAATACCACGACGTTGCCTACCTGTTCGACCGCTCTGCCAAAACGGTTGTGAACGAGCCTTACACGTTTGAAAAGAAGCGCTGCTATTCCGCGAACAGCACCTACACCGGAGCAGGATGCACCCTGCTTGTCAATTCAACCATCACCAACAGCACGCCGATATTCGAGTCCCAGGACCCATGGATGGCAAGCACGGTGAAAGTGCCCTGCAGCCGCTGCCCTGCAATCTGCAACAGGAGCGCCCCGGCCGGGCTGAAATGCGGCGATTGCAGCTGCCCCGCGAATCTCGGATTCTGCGATACCCCGGGTGCGCGCGTGAACCTGACGGGCGTCCCCGATATGGCAGGCACCGCGCCTGCCTACTGCGCCGACGGGCTTTTGAGGCTGCAAAAAGAGGACAGCGCCGCTTGCGCGCAGGGCTTTGAGTGCAAGACGGACGCGTGCAAGGATTCAAAATGCTACAATCGCCAGAGCGACGTCCTGCAGGTTCTCATAGATTGGGTGCTGGGCCTGTTCGGGATTGGGAAGTAGGCGCAAGGGGGGATGGGATGGAAATGATTGGCACGGTTTTCGGCTCCGCGTTGATGCTGGCAGTCCTTCTCTCATGCCCATTCACTGCTCCGCAGGATACGGGCACGCCCCCATCTCCATTCCCGCCACTGGCGTTCAATCCTCCAAATGCATCCGCCAATGCATCCCCCATCATCAATGCCCCCCCTTATGCCAACGTTTCCCTGCCCGGCACAACAGAGCAGGGCTGGGCCATGATAAACAGGAGCAATGTTGAAAGCGCGTGCCTGTCGCAGGCGAAAAAAGCGGCGGTTGCCGGCGGCTACAATGAAGGGATGGTTTTCAGCTGCGCCTGCCGCGCCCGGGAATCGGCCGTGGCAAAGTCCTATGAATGCAGCGTGTCCGCGCTTGACGGGCAGCATCCCGTAGGCATCAACTGCACGAAGAGCGACAAGACGTGCCGCATCTCGTTTGGGGGAAGCGAGGCCGCCTACACCTTTGACCAGCTACAGGCGCTTGCAAACCCATAAGCCCAATGCCCCTGGAAAAATTGCGCCTGCCCGAAGGGGGGGAGTGCAGTATATAAATAATGGCGCGCCTATCCCGCTTCAGGTGATAGGGATGGCAGGCAAGGACGTTTCGCAGGAATACGGGGCAGTGGCGTTCGCGATAATGGTGGCGGCAGTCATCTTTTCCGCGGCATTCTATTTTGCGCCTCCCAAAACCGCCCAGGACATCACTTATTCGCCCGCCGAGTCATTCAATTATTCCCTGACCAAATTCTCCACGCTTGCAGACTCCCCCCGCCTGATTTATGCCAGCGCGGAAGCAAGCAAGGATGTGGAGCCAGACAAGGCGGACATAGTGCTGTCCGTGGTGAGCAAGGGCGAGGACCCTTCCGCCATACAGGCTGAGAACGACGCCCGCACGCGCAAGGTGAAAGCCGCGATACTTGCCCTTGGCGTGCCCGAGGCGAACATAAAAACCGTCGGCTACGAGCTTAACCGTATGGCCGAGTACAACAAGACCACCCAGGCCTACGAAACCACGGGCTACAGGCTCGCCAACAGCATGCATGTGACAAGCTATGACGTCTCGCTTGCAGGCAGGATTGTGAAAACCGCGGTGTCGGAGGGCGCAAACGAGGTTACATCCGTGAGCTTCGGGCTTACCGATGCTGCCAGGAAGGCGACTTATGCCACGCTCCTGGCCCAGGCGTCTTTGGAGGCAAAGGACAAGGCGGGCCTGATGGCATCCGCAACAGGGGTGAAAATAATCGGCCTTTCCACCATGAGCGAGGGCTACAGCATCGCAGCGGTGCTGTCAAGCTACAAAGACGCGGTGACAGGCGCGATGCCCCCGCCCCAGGACGTCTCGATTTCCGCCGGGCTCATCAAGGTGACCGCCACGGTGAATGTGGGATACGAAATAGAGTAGCAACCCGCCTGATTTTGCGTTTTTTTCCAACCCCCTAGTGAAGACGGGCTTCCCGCGTCATTGGGATGCGCGCATTTCCCAGCTGCACTGCGCCAGCTCCCCCTAAGCCAGGACTTTCCCCAGGACAAAGAAGCAGAGTGCGCCCACCGCCGCGGCAAACGGTATGGTGATTATCCACGCCATCACGATGTTCCTGGAGAGGCCCCACCTTACGCTTCGCGCGCCCTTTGTCGCGCCCACGCCCATTATGCCGCCTGCTATCGCGTGCGTGGTGCTCACCGGGATGCCCATGTTCGCCATGCCCACCAGCACCACGCCGCCCGCGGTCTCCGCGCAAAAGCCCTGGTACGGCCTAAGCTTGGTTATCTTGTGCGCCATTGTCTTCACGATCCTCCAGCCGCCCATGGCGGTTCCGAGGCAAATCGAAGTGTGGCAAATCAGGATTACCCAGAGCGGAACGTCGAAGCTTGACAGGAAGCCGCCGGCCACCAAAAGGATGGTGATTATTCCCATTGTTTTCTGGGCGTCGTTGGTGCCGTGCGTGACGGAATAGAAGAACGCCGAGAAGAGCTGGAGCTTGCGGAACCACCAGTTTATTTTTCCAGGCGCGCTTTTGCGGAATGTCCTCATCACCAAAAGCGCAAGCAGCAGCGCCGCGATGAAGCCCAGAAGCGGGGACACCACCATGAAAACCAGCACTTTGAAGATGCCTTCCATCACCAGGACATTGGAGCCGACGGCGGCCATCGCGGCGCCGATGAGCCCCCCGATGAGCGCGTGGCTGGAAGAAACAGGGATGCCGAAATACCAGGTAAGTATGTTCCACACTATCGCCCCGACTAGGGCGGAAAGTATCATGACGATGAATGTCTCCTGCGGCAGCACGGCCTGGATTGCCGTGGTGTCGATGATGCCCTTGCCGATGGTTGCGGCAATCGCGGTGCTGAAAAAGAGCGGGCCCACCAGGTTCCCGATTGCCGCCATGGAAACCGCCTGTGCGGGCGTCATCACCCCGGTGGCGACCACGGTGGAAATCGCGTTCGCGCTGTCGTGGAATCCGTTGAGGAAGTCGAACGCCAGCGCCAGTATTATGGTCAGGACAAGAAGTTCAATCATAGACAAACCCGCTCATGTTCCATCATTGAATGACAAGCCGGACCGTTCATAGCCAAACCTGCGCGTGCTTCATCCCAATTTCATTGCCGGCTTATGCGTGCTTCATCACGATGTCCGATATGTGGTGCGCGGTCTTTTCCGCCTTGTCCACCGCGTTCTCCAGGCAGTCAAGTATCTCCTTTTGCTTGAGCACCTCGATTGCGTCCTTGCTGCTGAAAAGCTCAGCAAGCGCAGACGTGTAAACCTCGTCCGCCTTGATTTCCAGGTTCTTGATTTCATTGAAATGGCTGGAAACATTGGCATAAGTCCTCGCGCTGTTTATCGCCAGGACCGCGCTTTGGAGCTCTTTTGTCTGCCTTGCGAGTATGGCTGCAAGCTTTGCCATGGCGGGCGTGGGCTTTTCTATCTTGTAAATTATGAGCAGGTGCGCGGCATGGTCTGCCAGGTCGAGCACGTCGTCAAGCGAGGATGCCAATGAGGCGATGTCCGAATGGTCTATCGGGACTATGAATGTCTTGTTCAGGGCGGTGTAAATGTCGCGCATCAGCAGGTCGCCCTCGTTCTCAAGCTCCCTTATTGCCGCAGCCTTTGCCGAAACATTGCGGTAGTCCTTGAAAAGCCCGGAAAGCCCCTGCGCGCCCTCGTGCGCAATCTTCGCCTGCTTTTCCATGAGCTCGAAAAAAAGCGTGTCCTGCGGAACCAAAAAATTCCTAAGCTTTGTCAAAGGCATCCAAAAACCTCCTGCTGTCCCTGACCCACAACTGCCTCAAATGGGCAGGATAACTTTAAGAAGGTTGTTCGGCGCGCCATAAGAAACCCTATAAAACAATGAAAACCAATGCCGATATGATGGCTGTTGATAAAAACAGGAATGGATAAAACGGCACAGA
>JBAZBT010000010.1:0-1459 GCA_041671345.1 Candidatus Micrarchaeia archaeon | reverse complement strand
TGGCAAAAAACGAGATCAATTTGAATACGGGCCGCGTCAGGAGAAGCGCCAGCAATATTATGCCCCACATGAGCCAAAACGGATAAATCAGGAAAGTCGTGGCCAGGAACATCTTGTCCCCGCTCCCAAGCTTGGGCAAAAGCAAAAGAATGGCGATTGAGCCGAATACCTCAGCCAGTTCCAGCGCTGAGGAGGACGCCACAAATTCAGGGATGTCGAAGTTTATGTTGTATAGGAATATTATGGCAAAAACCGCTGCAAAAAACAGAATGTAGCTGGCGCCTATCCTTTTTCCGCCAGCGATGTCCAGGATTCCCAATATGGCAAACGCTGCAAGCAAAAGAACAAGCGGTTCCCCGAATATTGCGGATGATGCAAGCAAAGGGATGATTGAATCCATGGCATTGGTTTGCATCGGGCGCTTTTAAGATGGATGCCTTTGCCTGGCGCTTCGCCATCCCCGCGCCCATCCGCATATGTGCGCAGAAGGCGCAAAACGGCGGCACGCATGTAAAGCAAACTTGACATAGTATTTTAAACCTATGTAAATAATACTTGACATGTACGAGAGCGCGGGAATGGCGCCCGCAAAGGTGGTAATATGTTCGGAAAGCCCGAATGGTTCGAAAGGAGAAAATACAGCGGCTGGGGCCTCACGCCAAAAACGCGCGAAGGGTGGCTCTACATAGGGGCGATCATACTCCCCCTGGCAATCTTCCAGGCGCTTCCCTTCTGGAGCGCAAGCGAGCGCTCGCTTGTCGCCGCGGGCTGGGCGCTGTTCGTGGCATTCGATGTCCTTGACATCATGTTCCGCATGAAAAAGGACGAGCGCGAAACCCTGCACGAGGCGATTGCCGAGAGGAACGCGGCATGGGTGATGGTGGTTGCGCTTGCGCTGGGCATCCTCTACCAGGCGGTGTCAGGCGCGCTTGCAGGCGCGCCCTATGTCGACCCCGTGCTGGCAGTTGCGCTCTTCGCAGGGCTTGCGGCAAAGGCAATCACTAACTGGAAGCTTTCAAAGGAGAACTAAAGCATGAAAAACAACATAAGCGGCTCGCGAAAGAGGCTGGGGCTCACGCAGGAGCAGCTTGCCGAAAAGTGCGATGTCTCGCCCCTTGCCTTTGCCATCACGCGCGCGCTTGGGGCAAAGAAAATCGAGGACGTGTTTGACGGCTAGCATGCTTCGGCGGTAAAACGGCAAGCAATGCGGCAGTCATCACATCCTCTTCGGCTGCAGCATGCTCGCGCGGTTGCCTTCGGTGTCGCGGAAAGACACCCATCTGCCCACGCCGGGTATGTCCTCCGGCGCCTTGCTGATTATTTTTCCGCCAGCCGCAACCACCTTTTTCATTGCAGCCTCCAAATCCTCAACGGCAATGACCACCGAAGGCTCAACGGGCGCGCCGCTTTCCTTGGGGTAAAATCCCCCGTTTATCGTCCCAGGCGCCTTTACCATCCT
>JBAZBT010000009.1:0-13885 GCA_041671345.1 Candidatus Micrarchaeia archaeon | reverse complement strand
GCCACTGTTGACGGGGCAATGTCCGTCGCAAGCAGCATCACGCCGGTCTCCTTCAAGACCAGGCAGAGCTTTGCCAGGTTCGTGCCGCCCCTCGTGGTCGCGGCAGTCGACCTTTCCATACTTGCAATCGCAGTGATAGCATTCGCCATAGTCTTCTACAAATTCAGGCATTTCTTCCGGAGCAAGCTTATGATTTCCGGATGGGTGCTCACCCTGTTGGGGTTCGCCTTCCTGCTCCTCGTGGGCTCGGTGGGCTTCTATTCCATCGTGATGAGCACGGAGAAGTTCACCTCGTTCACCGAGTTCATGGGGACGGTGACATCCTCAAGCAAGGTGGCGGTGATTGTGGAGGAAGGCGGCGCGCCCTCCGATGCAATCGCGAGCATGCACGGCTGCGCGGACCAGGTGGCGCTGCAGGCAAAGGCGCTGAACAAGTCGACCGTGAAATACTACATAAACGGGAACATATGCACGAGGTACCTCCCGAAGAATTCCGCGAATTCCACCAACACGGCTTACGACGTGACGACCGGGCTTTCCGCGTCCGCATGCCTTGACGGCATCCCGGACGTGCCGGTGTTCGACCTGCAGTATGCGAAGGAAAACGTCGCGCCGGCATTCACCACGGTGGTGACCAAGCAGGCGATAGTGAAGGGCAACTACGATTATTACAGCAAAAAGCCCATGTGCGACATAGCGAACGTGCTCGGCTGAAGAGAGGGTGTGCAAATGAAGAAAGACATCAGGGCAGCTTCCCAGTCCGCAAAACCCGCCGCCAGCCCGGGCAAGGGCGCGCTCCCCCCCATCAAGCTCTCCGAGAGGGACAGGCAGGCCGGCTTTGCGCTCCTTGCCATACTGGCATTGGGGCTTGTTGCATACGTGGTTTTCCTCGCCCCGCCTGCCGACGCGCCATCCGACATGGACACGTTCGTGGGCAGGGTGCTTGGCTCCAAAAATGTCGCGCTCCTCATGGACGCGCGCGGGGCAAGCCAGGAATCCAAGCAAATCGTGTTCCAGTGCGGGGTGGACATTGCGGGCGGCTCATTGTTCGGCTCGAAGGTTGTCACATCATACGCCTGCGACGACAAGGACGGCTGCATCTCCGCGAACTCGGCGTCGAACGGAAGCAGCGCGCTCACGTACGACACCGTGCTTACGAAGCTCCGCGAGTCCCCGTACATAGTCGTGCGCGCGGGCGCGCCATCCACCGCGTTCTTCGCAAACCACGCGGAAATCACGGTGGACGAAAGCTTCAACGCAAGCTGCAAATTGGGATAAAACCGGGCAGGCGGAATTTCGGGCAAGCCGCCAGCATCGAACCTGCGCCAGCGCCCATCGCGCTTTTTCGGGCAAACAACCCGTGCCGCTGGCATGGGCAAGCCGCACGCGGGGGCTTTTGGGACAAACCGTTTTAATCCTTCTTTCTCCCATTCATCCCATGGACATAGAGCAAAAGATGGAGCTTGTGTGCCGCGCGCCTGTTGCCGAAGTGGTGACGCGCGACGAGCTCAAGTCGCTATTCGAGACGAACGGGCATCCCTCCCACTACATAGGCTTTGAAATATCGGGCAAGGTGCATCTCGGAAGCGGGCTTCTCACCTCGCTCCTTCTTCAGGACTTCATCGCGGCAGGCATCAAGCCCACCATTTTCCTTGCCGACTACCACGCGTGGATAAACGGCAAGCTCGGCGGCGACCTGGAAAAGATACAGTCCGTCGCGCGCGGCTACTTCAAGAGCGCGTTCATTTCATTGGGGCTCACCGAGGACAAGGTGAAGTACGTGCTTGCATCCGAAATGTACGATGCCGACTACTGGCGCGACGTTCTCCGCATAAGCAAGGACACCACCATGCAGAGGATGCTCCGCTGCACCACCATCATGGGCAGGACGCAAAAGGACGCAATGGACTGCGCGTCCGTGCTCTACCCCGCCATGCAGGTCGCGGACATTTTCATGCTCGGCGTGGACATCATGCACGCGGGCATGGACCAGAGGAAGGTGCACATGCTTGCGCGCGAGGTTGCCGAGAAGCACAGGCGCAAGAAGGCGGTGGCGCTGCACCACTCCCTCCTCATGGGGCTTCTGGGCCCGCAGAAGATGGGGTTCGAGGAAAACGCGGCGGACGACTTGGCAATCTCGTCCAAGATGAGCAAGAGCAAGCCCGACTCGTGCATATTCATACATGACTCGGAAGCGGAAATCGCGCGCAAGGTGAAATCCGCCTACTGCCCGGAAAAGGTGGCGGAGAACAACCCGGTGCTTGAGATGTGCGACGTGTTTGTGATGAGGGGCGGCAAGCCGCTTTCCATAACCCGCCCTGCAAAGTTCGGGGGCGACGTGGAATTCGCCACGTATCCCGACCTGTGCGCGGCTTACGTGGGCGGGAAGCTGCACCCCATGGACCTGAAGAACGCAACCGCCGCGGCGCTTGCGAAGATGCTTGAGCCCTCGAGGAAATACTTCGAGGCCCGCCCCGAGCTGCTGTCTGCGATTTAACAGGCATGCAGGGCAGCGCCTTTAAATCGTTTTTCCCCGGTGTTTATCCATGAAGAAGGCACACTTTCTCTTGCTGCTACTGCTGGCTCCAGCGGTGCTTGCCTACTGCCCCGCGGAGTCGCGCGAGGTGAACATGGCCGCGGTGGTGAGCGAGAACCAGGGCGGCATTTTCGTGCTTCATGTGGAGACGCGCCCTGGCAACGGGGGCGTTTACACGTCAATCAACCCGCGGCTCGGCTTTTCCACGCAGGAGTCCGAGCAGGAAGCGGTCGACTATGCATTCTCGCAATCCAGCGTGCCCCGCGAGGGCTGCGACGTTTTCTTCTCCATGCGCGGGGACTTTGGCGGCAACAGGATAGACGGCCCCTCCGCAGGCGGGGCGATGTCCATTGCCGTGAAGGCTGCGCTCACCAACAGGGCGATAAGGCGCGACGTGGTGATGACGGGCACCATCTCCCAGGACGGGGGGGTCGGCGAGGTGGGCGGCATCATCGAGAAGGCGCTTGCCGCAAAGGGCAGCGGGGCGAAATACATCCTCGTGCCCAAGATGATGTTCAACGAGGCGCTCCTCCTATCGTCGGTTTCCTCCAAGGGCGGGTTTTCCGCAATCGAGGTTACTAACTTCTCCGAGGCGGAGCGCATACTGTACTCCCCATATTCCGAGAACTTCACATATGACTTCGTCCCGAAAAGCGGCGCAATGCCGTCAAGCCTCGCAAGCATCCCGTACGACCCGGACACCGCGCGCTTTTCCATCGTGGCTTCGCATCTGGTGGAGCGCCTGGGCAGCCAGGTGAAGCTTGCGCTTCTTGAATCAAGGCGGTCAGGGACGCATGCAAACGCATCTGAAAAATATTTCTCGGACGAGCTGGCGAATTACAGGGAGCAGATTTCAATGGGCTACCCGTTCACCGCGGCAAACGCGGCATTCCTTCTCGCGGTCGACGCGGAATACCTCTCCATCGGCGGCAAGGAGGTGGACATAAACGGCAGCATCGAGGATGTCTCGTCCTGCCTTGCAGCGCTTCCCGTGCCCGTGAAGACAAAGGAAAACATCCACTGGGCGGCGGGGGCGGACCTGAGGCGGAATTGGGCGCAGGCCAAGCTCAACGACACAATCTCGGCGCGCGCGGACAGGGAGGCGTATTCCACGCTCCGCGACCTTCTCCTTTCCTATGGCTGGTGCGGCATCTCGCGCGAGCTTGCATCGCAGGCGGAAGACATCGGCGGCACGCCGATAAACGAGTCCGCGCTTCGCGGGCTTTCGGACAAGCGCCTGTCCGAGGCGGACAGCGCGCTTACGGCATCCTCCTTCCCAAACTCCGACGCATACGACCACCTCCAAAAGGGGCTGGACGCGCACGGCAGGGGCGAATACGGCGCCGCAATCTACGAGGCAACGTATGCGAGGTCCATGCAGGCGGCATCAGACGAGGCGGGGGGCAAGAACTTTTCATCCGCGGCGGATGCGCTTGCAAACGGCACGCGCAGCTCGCTTTGGGGCAAGATATATTTCGGGCAGGGGCTTTACCTCAACACGGCATCCAAGGAAAAGCTCGCGTCATCGTCCGATGCCTACAGGATACTTTCCTATTCTTCGGCGCTTGATGCGGCAAGCAGCGAGATAGACGGCGCGCTTGCAGCGCCGCAAAGCGCGAACGCGGCGCCTGATTTGCCCGCCTCGGGGATTGGCGCAAGCCGCGAGATAAGCAGGCCCCAGCAGGCAGTGGCGAGCCTCACGCTCCTGTTCTGCGTGCTCATGCCCGCAATCCTGGTGTTCTACCGGGTGGGCAAGGACGGGTCGATTGACTGGTGATGCAATGGGCCGCTCCGAGGCAATCTGCTGGCTTTAAATACCCTTTTGTTAACTAAATACAACATATAAACAAGACACATGCTTAGAAAAAATGATAGGGGTGCGGATATGCCGGATGAATCAAAGTCACAGCCCTCCAACGTCGCCAAGATTGAAAAGGATGTGCGGGCGATCCAGGAGCACATAATCATCGGCTGTTCGGATGCGAGGGACATTTCCGAGGCATACTTCCATGCCATGGACAAGGCGATCGGGGAGTACCGGGCGAACGGAATCGTCGTGGAAGTCGAGCGCCTGTCGGTCGCCGGAACGTTTGCGACAAGAAGCACCATTGCCGAAATCAAGTCGAAAATATTCCAGAAGCTTTCCCAATATTACGAATACGACAAGAAAGGCGTGAAAATCGAGTTTTTCATCCACGTCAACACCCATGGCGATGCGCACTTGAAGGATGAAACCCACCGCGGCAGGCACAGCATGCACGACATCGAGGTCGTTCCCAATTCGGTCATCAATTGCGGCATGATGGGGGCGGATGTGGTGGCAAAGGAAATCGAGCAGCTTCTCCTCGAGAAGAAGCCCGTGCTCAAGTTTCGGAACTCGGTGCGCGAAAGCATCAGGATAGATTCGCAGGAAAAAATAAAGCAGCTCCTGGCGATTTTCTACAACTTCAGGGACGGCTCCATTGTGGACTGGATAAAGCCAATCTATGACCTGAGCATACACGCCCACGCCCAAAAGGAAAAATTGCGGGTCGCGTTTGACTGCGATCCTGTCCTTCGCCACTTGGGCATACACATCACCGCAGGCATCCAGAATTACGCCACCAACGAATACCTCCGGGTGGACGAGAACAAGTATCGCACCATCCTGGATGAGGTCTACGAAACAATCAGGGAAAACGGCAAGCCTCGGGACGACGAGCACAGGATTGCCAAGCAGAGCCCGCTCATAGGCTGTTTCCACATGACCGATTTCGCGGATGCAAGGAAATCCGCGGCTGAATATTATATCGGCGACCAATTCGCCGCAAACCAGGTTTTTGCCGTCGGAAGCGCCACCCTGGACCAGCACAGGCGGCCGCTTGGCGCATACACTATAGCATCCCTTTTCTATGGGAGGCAGCACCTGGGGCTGGACCTATGGCCCATCCTGTGCAATACTGAGCGCCAGGCCGATATGGGCCTTATGAGGATAATGAGCGACCCACTGGGCAATCGCTTCGTTAAATGGTTCGACATCAAGCTGCCGAAAACCTACAAAGGCGACAACGGCGCTCTTATTGCCCCTGCGAGCCTGCGCAACGCGGCAAGCAAGGCAAGGCTGCAGAATGGTGCGAAAGGCATCATCAAGCCGTGCCATTGAACAAGTGCTGCTTTGGCTGCATGCCACGCCCCGCCAATAAGGCAATGCTACTTCCTGTGGCGCTGCTCATCGCCCTTTTTCGCAAGCACCTGCCCCGCTTTTAGTATCCCGGCAAGAAGCTGGTATGGCGTGGGCGGGCTGCCTTGCACTTTCACGTCCACGTGCAGCACGTCCTCCACCTTTCCCGTGCCCTCCGCAAGCGCGTAGTTGCCCTTGCCTTCCCATCCATTGCACGCGCCATCGCCTGCCGCGACGACTGCGCGCGGCTCAGCCATTGCCTCGTACGTTTTGATGAGGGCAATGTGCATGTTGCGCGTAACTGGCCCGGTGACCAAAAGCACGTCCGCGTGGCGCGGGGAGGCGACAAAATGGATGCCGAAGCGCTCCGCGTCCACGCGGGGCGACATCATGAGCCCTTCCTCAAGCTCCACGTCGTTTGGCGAGCCAGCGTCCACCATGCGCACGTGGATGGAGCGCGCAAATGGGGAGTTCCCCCTCTGCTTCAGGAGCTGCGCCACCTCGCGCATTGCAGGGTCATCCGACTTGGAAGACACATTGTCCGTATAGCAGCGGTCGAATGCAAAGCGAAGGTTTTCAAGCAGCATGTCAATACCTCTTTCTCACATGTCCGTCCCGGCGTAGGACAGGTTGAAGCTCTTGTTGATGAGCGGGAAGTCCGGGATGATGTTGCCCTCCACCGCCTTCTCAAGCGCGCGCCAGTTCCTAAACGACGCCGAGCGGTGCGCAAGGCGCCTGATTGCCCCGTTCGGGGATATTTCCACAAGGAACGTGCAGCTGCCCCTCGCAGCCTCCGCCCAGCCCACGCCGACCGCGATGCCTGCGCGCTTCTTCTGCGCCAGGGGCCTGCCGCGCAGTGCGCCGGGGGGCAATCTGGAGGCAAGCAGCAAGACCAGCCGGGCAGACTCGTTGACCTCGGCAAGCTTCACCCTGAAGCGCGAGAGCACGTCCCCTCCCTCCTTCTCGACCGGTTCGTTGACCGCAGTTTGGGCATAGGCGGAATACGGAAGCGCCTTCCTCAGGTCGGAGCTGACCCCGCATGCGCGCGCAGGCGGGCCGACGAGCGACAGGTCCTTGGCAACCGCCCTCGATACCGTGCCTGCTGAAAATGTCCTGTCAAGGAAGGTGGAGGAGGTGAAAACCATGCGCTCCAATGTTTCGAGCGAGCGGAGCATCTGGTGCACAGTGCCTGCGATTTTCCCCGCTTTGGCCTCATCCAGGTCAGCGTTCACGCCGCCGACCGCGCACATCCCGTGCAGGAAGCGGCTTTTGGAGACTTCGGCGTTGAGCCTCATGGCGTCCTCCCGCAGGATTGCGAAGCGGGACGCCGGCAGGGTGAATCCGATGTCGGTGGCCATGCCCCCCAGGTCTGCAAGATGGCTGTAGATGCGCTCCAGCTCCATGCAGATTGCGCGGATGGACTCTGCGCGCTTCGGGACGGCAATCCCGAGCGCCTGCTCCACCGCGGAGCAATACGCGACCGAGTTTGCAACCGCGTCGTCGCCGGAAACCTGCTCGATTAGGGGCAATATGCCGCCCGCCTGCTTCCCCTCCGCCGCCTTCTCGATGCCGCGGTGGAGGTAGAACATCCTGACCTCCATCCTGTTTATCCTCTCGCCCACCACGTGGAACCTGAAGTGCCCCGGCTCGATTATGCCTGCATGCACAGGCCCCACCGCGACTTCGAATTCGCCTTCCGCGCCAGTGCCTGCCATCGGGTACGAATCCCCCTTTGGGCGCTTGAAGGGCATGCCGCCAATCGGGTGCGCCGAGGGGAAGCCGCTTTCAGGGTGGAACAGGAGCGGGCGGGAATCGGGGATGCCTGCCAAGCGCAAGCCGGTGAGGTCCTGGATTTTCCTCTCGTCCCAAAGCGCCGCATTGACTGTTTCGGAAAGCGCGTCAAACGCGCGGCCCCTGGAGGCAATCGCCACCATGCGCCCAATCGCGGCGGATTGGAATAGGTAGTAGGCATTGAACTCCCCGGTGCCTGTGCCTTCCGATGAAACAAACGCGGAATCGAACACCGCGCCGTTCGAAAGGCATGCGCGGCAGGCCGGGATGAGGTGCTTCGGAAGCACGCTGATGAAAATGCAGCTGCCCTGCTCGGACAGGCCGCCAAGGCTCCCCTTCCTGACGGAAGCTTCAAGCGAGCGGATGAATTGCTTTGTTTTGTCGTTCATATTATCAGCCCGTTATGGCGCGCATTGCCAGCTCCAGAAGATGCATGAATTGCTGCGGGGGCATGATGCCCATGTAAACCGTGAGCGCCAGGAGCGCCACGAAAGACACCATCATGGTCAGCGACGGCGAGAATGCCTGCGTGCCCTCGGGCACCCTGCCAAAGCCCATGGCGGAAACGCGGTAGAGCAGGCTGGCGAATGCGATGGTGGTGAAAATTATGAACAGTGCCGCAACCAGGTACTGGCCCGCGGAGATGGAAGCCGCCATCACGCCAAGCTCCGAGAGGAAGGTGCCGAACGGCGGGCTTCCTGCCAGGCCCGCCGCGATGAATACGAACGGGATGGCGACCAGCGGGATGATTTGCGCCGCGCCTTGTATGAACGGCATTTCCTTGGTGTTGAATGCGAACGCGGTTATCCCGCTTGCGAAGAATGCCAGGGGCTTGGCGAGCGAATGGCTGACCATGTGGAACAGCGCCGCCGCGACCCCGAGCGGGCCGCCCAGCCCGAACGCGAGCGTGACGATGCCCATGTTCTCCACGCTGGAGTACGCAAGCATCCTCTTGATGTTGTGCTGGAAGTATATCCGCAGTGAGCCTATGGCAAGGGAGAGCATGCCGAAGCCCATGAGGAGCCCGGATGCGAAGCCGACCATGGAGTCATAGGGCGCCACGACCTGGTACGAGCGCACTATCCCGTAGAACGCGATGTTGAGCAGGAGGCCCGAGAGTATGGCGCTTATGGGCGTGGGCGCCTGGCTGTGCGCGTCGGGCAGCCAGACATGGAGGGGGACAAGGCCGACCTTGGTCCCGAAGCCCACCAGTATGAACGCGAATGCGATTTTCAGGAAGAGCAGGTTGGCATCCGGATGGACCATCATGAGGCTGTCCCAGTCCCCCCCTGTTGTCGAGCCTGCGGGAAGCAGGGCGAACATGAGGAACAGTATGCCTGCCAGCGCAAGCAATATCCCCACCGAGTTGATGATGAAGAATTTCCATGCCGCCTCTATTGCGCTTGAGTTCTGGTAGAAGCTTATCAGGAAAACCGACGCCAGCGTGGTCGCCTCGATTGCGGCCCACATCACCACAGGGTGGGTCGCCAAGGTCGCGGTGAGCATGGCCGCCAGGAAGAGGGAGAGCAGCCCGTAGTACAGGCCTATCTGCCCCTTCTCCACCGTGCCCTCCTTCACCTCATGGCGGATGTAGCCCACGGAATAAAGGAAGATGAAGCAGGCGACCACCGCGGTAAGGGCGGTGAAAAGGCCCGAGACCGCGTCCATGTAGAAAAGCCCGTAGAAATCGCGGAAGCCTATTTCCGTCCCGAGGAAGGCGTTCACCGAGAGCAGCCCGAAGAATGCCGCAAGGAGCGCGCCCAGGAATGCAATCGCCTCCACCTGGCGCGGGTGGCGGTGGAAAACGAACGCAAGCAGCCCTGCCAGGAGCGGGGGGAGGATGACAAGTTCAAGCATGTTTTCACCTTTTCTCCGCAAGCTCCACGAGCTTCTTGGTGTCCAGCGTCCCGTGGGTCTCCTTCATCTTGAGCGACAGGAGAAGCGTTATCCTGACCAGGATGACCAGGTCGAACAGCGTGACCACTTCGCCGATGAACGGCATGTTGATGTGCAGGGCATACGGCAGGAGCACCACGCCGTTTTCCATCATCAGGAAGCCCAGGAGCTGCAGGAGCAGGTGCGTCTTGGACGCGATTATCAGCATGCCTATGAGCGCGAGCGAGACCGCGATGGGGAGCATGATGGTGGTGCCGCCCAGGACCGAGGACACCGCGAACGCCAGCGTTATCAGGACGCCCGCATAGGCAAGCGCGCGGCTGGTGGTCAGCGGCGCCGTCATGAAAAGCGGGTCGGCCTCCAAATCCATGGTGGAGTGCTTCCTCTTCTCCCCGAACCTGATGTAAAACTTCAGCGGCATGAGCTTCATGCCCCACGACATGCTCCTGTAAAGGACCACCGGGATGATGACTATCTTGAATGCGGCGATGGCGAACAGGAACAGGTAGTTCATGCCTTCCCCGCCGCCCATGAGCGTTATCTGGAGGAGTATGAGCACGAGGCAGATGCTCTGCACTATGTAAAGCTTGATGCGGTCGCGGAAAGTGAGGCTGAACAGGATGTAGATTGCCGAGAGGAGCATGGCGAGCGACAGGAGCACCTGCAGGGCGCTGTCGGCATCGGTCTTCACCACGAAGATGCGCGTCAGGAACGCCATGAGCGAAAGCAGGATGGAGAGCATCAAAAGCTCGGAGACCTTGAACAGGCGCACCTTGACGCTGATGCTTTCCACCGCAGCGGTGAATGCCCCCAATGCCACGCAGAACGCGAAAAGGATTGCCGGCCAGAGCAGGCTTGTTTGCAAGCCGCCCGGCAGCAGGAGGATTCCCATGAAGGAAAAGAACAGGAGTATCTTGACCGCATTCGCCCACTCGATGAGCGCAAGGCCCGGCCCGGAATTCTCAAGTATCATCGCCTCGTGCACCATGGTGAGCTCCAGGTGCGTTGCAGGGTTGTCGAACGGGAGCCTTCCGGTTTCCGCAAGCACCGCTATGAACAATGCAATGGCAACGAGCCAGTATGCCGGCGTGCCGATGAGGGCCTGCCACGAGGCCGCGTCGGATGCAAGCGGGGCAATCCCGATGCTGCCTGATGCTGCCATGAGAAGGACCACTGCGAACAGCGCAGGCTCTATGAAAATGGAATACAGCATCTCCCTGCTCGAGCCCATGCCGCCAAACGCGCTTCCCGCGTCGAGCCCCGAAAGCGCGGTCAGGAACCTGCCTATCGAGAAAAGGTAGATGAATACGATGGCGCTTGCAGCGAGCACGGGGGCCGGGGAGAGCAGGGGCAGCATCAATGCGGCTATGGCAATGGACACAAAGCCGGCAACCGGCGCGATGGAAAATATGAAGGACGTGACCGAGCTTCTGGCGCTGCCCTTGGAGAGCAGCTTCCAAAGGTCGATGTACGGCTGGATGACGGGGCTCCCTACCCTTCCCTGGAAGCGCGCCTTCACCTTGCGCATTATCCCTACCAGGAGCGGGGCTGCAAGCAATGCGAATGCCGCCTGCAGGGCAGCCAGGGTTACGATGCGGGAAGTTTCAAGCATAAACATCACATGAGCGCGTATGCCAGCACTATCGAGAGCGTCAGTATCAGGTACATCAGGTAGTCGTTCAGCCTGCCCGTGTTGAATATCGCCGAGTGCGGGGCGATGAATTGGTAGGCATTCCCGATTGGCGCGTAGATGTACTTGTCAAATATGGCGGGGCCGTAAGCCGTGGCGCTTTCCAGCGGGTTGAGCCAGGCGTCAAGCGCCCTGGTGACCGGCATTGCAAAGCCTGCCGCGGAATACTGCATGCGCGGCGTCACGCCCGGGAATCCGCAGCCCCACGTCTCGCCTGCGTGGTGGCGCCTTTTCCCCGAGGATGCGTGCAGGAGATAGGCGACCAGGGCGGAGCCCGCCACAAGCAGGAGCAGGACCATCCCGGTCGGCAGCGCATCGGCGGGCGGGACGATTGCCTGCGCCGCGCCGGCGAAGCGCAGGCTTTCCAGGGTGCCCGATGCCGCCTGCGCGAGAAGCCCGGGGAAGGCGCCGGCTGCAACGCAGCCAAGCGCGAGGATTGCCATCCCGGCGAGCATTGCCTTTGGCGCCTCATGCGGATGCGCCGCATGCTTCGAGCGCGGCATGCCGAGGAACGGAATCCCGAACGCCTTGACGAATGCGCCGACCGCAAGCGCTGAGGTCAGTGCAAGGGCAAGCACGGCGATTCCCAGGATGAGCGAGGTGAGGTTGAAGGTCTGCACGCCCGGCTCGATGCCGGAAAGCAGCGCCTGGAACGTGAGCATTTCGCTGGCAAAGCCGTTCAGCGGGGGGATGGCGGCGATGGATGCGGCGCCCAGGAAAAACAGCGCCGCGGTAAGCGGCATGGACTTTGCAAGGCCGCCCATCTCGTCGATGTTCCTCTCGTGCGTCGCGTGGATGATGCTGCCCGCGCCCAGGAACAACAGGCTCTTGAAAAGCGCGTGGTTGAGGGTATGGTAGAGCGCAGCGAAAAGCGCCAGCGCCGCAAGCGCAGGCTGGTGCGCCCATGAGAAGAGCACGGACGCGCCGATGCCGATGAAAATGATGCCGATGTTCTCTATGCTGTGGTATGCGAGCAGCCGCTTGATGTCGTGCTCAAGGAGCGAGTAAAGCACCCCCAGGATGGATGAAACCATCCCGAGCGCCAATATCAGCAGGCCCCACCAAAGCTCGGCGCCGTTTGCCACGCCCAGGAAATCAAAGAGCACGCGCACAAGCCCGTAGATTGCGGTCTTGAGCATCACGCCGGACATCAGCGCCGATATGTTGGAGGGCGCCTGCGGGTGCGCAAGGGGCAGCCAGATGTGGAGCGGGATGATTCCGCACTTGGAGCCGAACCCGAAAAGCGCGAGCATGAAGATGGCGCTCGCAAGCGCCGGCGCGTATGGCGAGGCGTGGAACGAGGCGAAGTCAAACGACCCGGACCCCGACGCGAGCGCCAGGAACATCAGGGTCAGCGCAACCACCCCGGCGTGGGCGATGAGGAGGTAGATGAAGCCCGCGGACTGCACGCTTTCCTCCTTGTGCTCGTAAGTCACGAGGAAATACGAGCTTATCGCCATGATTTCCCAAAGGACTAAGAAGAGCAGCGCATTCTGGGCAGCCACCACGAGAATCATGGACATCAAAAAAATGTTGTAGAGGAACCCGAAGCGCCCAAGGCTGTACCCCTTCTTCGCATATTCCCCGATGTAGCCCATCGAATAGACCGAGGCGGCAATGCCGACAAAGGCGATGAAAGAGACGAAAAATGCCGAGAGCGGGTCCATGCTTATCGTGAGCGAGCCTATGTACTGGAACGATGAGAGCGTGATGCCGCCGGCATCCATGCCCAGGAGGGACGCAATCCCCGCGATGAGCGCGAAAACGCTTCCCAGCAGCGCAAAGCCGGTCCCGATCCCCAAGCTCAGGCGCTGGCTGGACGGGAATGCCAGCGACAGGAGTGCCCCGAGAAGGAAAAAAGAGATGGAAATTGGCAGTGCATTTAAGGAAAGAAATTCCAGCATCATCCAAGTCACCATATGCCCTAAGGCTTATGCAGCTATCATGATTAGAGAAAACTATATAAAGGGCTCTATGCCCCCGGGGTGGCAATGCCTGCTGGAAAGCCCTCCGGGGCGCACCGCATTTTTAATCCTTTTCCGGGTTATACATATGGTGGGATAGCCAGCTTGGGCAAAGGTGAATCGATGGAAAATGGCACACTGCAGGAAGCGGATGGCAGCGGCGCATCGGCGCAGGCCGGCATCAAGAAGATAGAGCTTCATATAGTGGTGGGGTGCGCGGACGCAAGGGACGTGTCCGCCGCCTTCTACACCGCGCTTAATGAGCAGCGCGAGGAGGAATTGAAGGAGGGGACGCTGGTCGACTTCCAGCGGATGTCGGTTGCCGGCACCTTCGTGACATACGGCATCATCGACGAGATAAAGTCCCACATCCAGGACAAGATGCGCGAATACTACCCATACTACAAGGCGGGGGTCCCGATAGACATCTTCGTGCACCTGACCGCGCACGGCAACGTGGTCCTGAAAAAGGGCAGGCTGCATTCCACCCGGTCCTACCATGACATCGAGGTGGAGGACGCGCCTTTCAACTGCGGAATGATACACGCGCAGGAAGTCGCGCTGGAAATGGAGGGCATGCTGCTTGCCAAAAGGGCGGTGCTGGAATACGGCCTGCGCGGCAAGCGCCACCAGCTGAGGATAGAGACAGAGGAGGACGTCGAAACGCTCATGAAGCGGGCCTACGGCCACAACGGGACGATTGCGGGCAACTGGGTGAAAAGCATAGTGAACCTGTGCACGCACGCATACGAGCAGAAGAAAATACTGCGCCAGTCGCTCTACTCGGACCCGACTTTCGAGAACCTCAAGATAACGCTGACCGCGGGCGTGAAGAACTACCACACCAA
>JBAZBT010000008.1:0-17188 GCA_041671345.1 Candidatus Micrarchaeia archaeon | reverse complement strand
GCAGCATGAACTCGAAGAACGGGCGCTTGCCGAACAGGTAGTCGGGCAGGGCGAGCATGGGCGCGATGATGAAGTCCGGCGAGCGGCTGGTTATCCCGCTTATCTGGCCCCTGCTGTCCGTGATTATCTTCTCAAGGTCATAAGTCTTGCCCACGAGCTCGTCCAGCGACTTGTCCACTTCAAGGAGGGTCTTGAGCGACTCCGCCTTGTTGCTTTCAAGCGCGGTCACGAATTCCTGCATGCCGTCTATGCTCCTGACCGACTCGTTCGCGCCTATTTTTGCAAGGGCGATGCTCGCCTTGAACTCCTGTATGGTCAGGTTTGCCGCGGCAAGGTCGGCCTCGGCTTTCCTGACCTTGGCAAGCCGCGAAGCGACGGACTGGTGCGCGGAGTCCACGCTGGCGTTGAGCGAGTCAAGCGGCGCGCAGGCTGCGAAAAACAGCGGGCTTGAGCAGTTCATGCTCCCCTTTGCGGCCGCCACGTAGCCGCTTATGTTGGATATCGTGCCGTCAATGCCTGCCAGGTCGGACTCGGTCTGGTTGAGCGTGGCCTGATAGTCCGCGAAGTCCGACTCTATCTTTGTGAGGTTGCCCTCCGCGGTGTCAAGCGCGGCCACCGTCTGCGCTATCGTGCTGTTGGCAAGAAGTATCTCGTCCTGCACGCTTTGTATGTCCAGGGCGCCAAGCGATTCCGCGGTGCGGTTCAGGCTTGCCTTCATGGCATGCGCCCGCGCGCGGGTTTCGTTCAGGTCGGCGTATATCGTCCCGAGCCTGGCGTTTGCCGCGTCCAGCCTGGCCCACACGGAAAGTATGAACTGCGCCCCGATGCGCTGGTTGGTGGCCTGGATGTTCGCAATCACGGCGGATTCTATGGACGGGGAAACCTGGAAGCGCGAGTTGTCAAGCAGCATGGAGATGTTCTGGCTGTCGCCCGCCTCCATCCCGGCCCCGAATCCGGGCGGGATGACCAGGCCCCCGGCAAGCTTGCCAGTGCGCACGGCCTTTTCCATGGCCGACGGGCAATCCGCGCCGCTGCCATAGTCTATGATGTCGCTGCTGTTCATGATGCCGCTTGCGAAAAACAATGATGCGTTGCTGTTGTCCAGGTCGCATATGCCGATGGCGGTTTTCCCGACAAGCGTGGAGTCGCCCGAGAAGATGGTGCCCATCACAAGAAGGACCAGGAGCGGGGCTGCCACCATGAGCATGAGGGTGCGCCCCTCGCGCAGGAACTGCCGGGCGTCCTTGCCTATCTCGCTTTCCAGCCTCAACTCCGGTCACCCCTCCAATTCCTCTTCACGCCCTCCGCCTTGGCGACCTCGCGCAGCTTCAGCCCGGTCATCTTCAGGAACACGTCCTCGAGCGAGGGCTGCGAGACGGACATCTCGACCACGGTCTCGCCGTGCTTCACCAGCACCTTGGCAATCTCCGGAAGCCTTCCGGCAATGCCTTTTGCCTCCACCACCACGCCGTGCTCGGTTTCTGTGACATTGTCTATCCCGCCCATCCCCCTGATGATGCGGATGACGTTGTCGGCGTTCCCGGGCACGGTGGAAATCTTCCCTATCTCCTTGCCCACCCTCTTCTTCAATTCGTCGGGCGTGCCCTCTGCCACCACCTTCCCGGCGTTCACGAACGCAATCCTTCCGCAAAGCGCCTCCGCCTCCTCCATGTAGTGCGTGGTGAGTATGAGCGTGGCGCGGGTGTCATGCACCACCTTGCGGACGGTCTCCCACATTTTTATCCTCGTGGCTGGGTCAAGCCCGGTGGTGGGCTCGTCAAGCATGATGATTTTCGGCAAATGCATGAGCGCGCATGCGAGGCTGAGCCTGCGCTTCATCCCCCCGCTCAGGGAATCGGCAATCGCGTCCTTTTTGTCCTTGAGCCCCAGCTGCGAAAGCAGGCTTTCCGCCCGCTCGCGCGCGGTTTTTCCCGTGACGCCGTAGAGCGAGCCGAAATACTTCAGGTTTTCCATGCATGTGAGGAGCGGGTAGATTGCGTTTTCCTGCGGCGCCACGCCCAGCTGCCGCCTGCTTGCCTTCCCCGCCTTTGCCCCGAGAAGCAAAAGCGTGCCGTCGTCCTGCGATTCCAGGCCGGAAACTATGCGTATGAATGTGCTTTTCCCCGCGCCGTTTGGGCCCAGGAGACCGAATATGCTGCCTTTCTTCACTTTGAGGGAGAACTCGTGGAGGACGACTTTCCTGCCGTATATCTTTCCGAGGTTTTCCGCCTCGAGCGCATATTCCATGGCGGGATAAGCGGCGCCCGGGTTTAAATAGGTAAGGAAAGTTTGCGCAGGGGCGCAGATGCACCGTTGCGTTGTTATGTGATAAAAAAGGTAAAGATAGGTTTAAATACCCGCCCTGCCATACCTGTCCAGGGATGGGAACATGGCAGATTTGCAGGCATTCGCACGGGCGCAGGCGCCGCAGGCAGGCGCAGCGGGAAGCGGGAGGCTAAGCCAGGCAAAGAACCGCATCGTCGAGTTCTACGGGGAATATTACCTGGCAGGATGCATGTGCGGGGACCGCAGCAAAATCACGGGCTACAACGGCTCGCCCGCCAGCCCCATCTACAAAGTCATGGCCACCGGGACGCTGCAGGAGCTGAGGGCGGAAATGGTGTTCAACGGATGGCATAGCCAGAAAAAAACCGTGTTTGTGAAACGCGAAGGCCAGGGGCGCAGCATCTACGCAATCTGCGAAATAGCGCCCGCCGGCGCCAAGCGCTTCATAATCAATGCGTTCAACTCCCGCCCGTGAACTGCGGCGGCCCGGCATTTTTTCCATGCGCCTTGCCCGCCCGCCATTCATCCGTTCTTTTTTTTGGCAGCAATGAAAAGCATTATATACCTAACCAGGGGATGCACTTCTGCAAAATGGGCGCAAAGGGCGGGCAGGCAAAAAGCCGCAGGCGCCTTGGGGCAGGGTGGATACGTTGGCAAAAAAAACACAGGAGAACGATTTGGTCAAGACGGTCGTGTCGACCGCCTCGAAATACGTGCTGGAGAATGTCTTCGGAAAAATCAACGACGAAGTCCGGCTTATCCTTGGCAGGGTCGAGGCCAGGGGCTACCAGATGCAGGAGCGCATGCTTGAGCGGCTGTTTTCGTTCCTCGCATTGGTGCTTGCCTGCATTTTCATCGTGCTGGGCGTCCATTCATTCATGCTGGAATACCTGAAGCTCACCAATTCGGCGGCGTATCTTCTTGTCGGCATTGCCCTTTTGGCTGCCTATTACCTGATGTATCGGAAACAGAGGTTTGGAAACGAAATAAGGGAGGATTGAAAACATGAAAATGCCCAAGGTCAGCAACAAGACGGTAAAGCAGGCGCAGGACGAAATCAGGAAGATGAAAGGCAAGTACGTTGCCGCGGAAAAGAAGGCGATGGAGCACGTGAAGAAGAACCCTGAAATGGCGCTTTTGCTGGCGGCCGGAATCGGCGCAGCCATCGGCGCAATCACGGTCGCCGTCATCAAGTCGAAGAAGCAGCAGTCCTGATTCCTGCCGCAGGGATTTGAAAGGCAAGCCTAGCGCGCGCTTGCCTTTGCAGCAGCCGCGGGCGCGCAATCGGCACCGAACGCCGCGGAATTGGCATCCGATGCCCGGCGCATTCTGCCGCGGCAGCCCTGCTGCACAAATCAGCGCCCCTTTCCGCCCGGGCAAAAAGGGGGGAGGGGCAAAATGCGGATTCCTGCGCCCGGGCATTTCCCTTTTAATGCTTGCGCGCGAAGTGCACGCAAGGTGATTGTTGTGCGTTTAGCCTGGATGGGTGCATTTATCGTCGCAGTGCTGCTTTTCGGATGCGCGGGTGCGCCCCCTGTCCCTGGCTTGCCGAATGCGCATGGCGCAGCGCCGCCTGCTGCTGGCGCGCAGGCGAGTGCGGCGTGCTCGAGCTACCCTGCTGAAAGCTGCCCGTCTTCGTGCGTTGTTTGCCCGCCGTGCGCGGCGTGCTCCTCCATCTCATGCCAGGCAGAGCAGTTCTGCTCAAGCATTGGCTTTGAACGGGGCTGGTACGGGGGAATAAAGCGGAATCTGGCTGCAGCGCAGGCGCAAGAGGAAGGCAATTCATTTGACGGAAACCTGTTCAACATAGGCCTCGAGTTCTCATTGCCGGACCAGGGGAGCCTGTATGCGCTTTATCCGCCGCAGTATGCAGAGCTTGGCGGCAAGCCCGTGCTGTTCTATGAAATTTACGTTGCCAACGAGTCGGGCGCAAACATCACATCGGTGGAGGCGCTTGCGGGGGGCAAAGTGCTCAAAACCATTTCGGGCACGGAGCTTGGCGAGGCAGTGAGGGCGCCAAGCATGGGGATAGACGATTACGTTGTTTACATGTGGGTGCCGCTTGCACAAGGCGACAGGCCGGCCGCCGTGACGCACAAGGTGCGCCTTTCAAACGGGGATGCGCTTTCCGGCGCGGAAGTGAGGGTGAATTATGCAGCGCCCCTGCGCATCTCGCCGCCTGTTTATGGGGATAACTGGCTTGCCGCCGAGGCGCCTGTGAATACCAACCACCACAGGAAAGGGCTGTTCGCAGCCACTGCCATTGCGCCCACGCCGGTTGTGGGGCAGAGGTACGCCATCGACTGGATGCTGTACGGGCCCAACGGCAAGCTGTACAGGACAAATGGCATGGCAAACGATGACTGGTGGAACTACGGCGTGGAAATACACGCGGTCACGGACGGCGTGATAGTTGGGGCGCAAGACGGCATACCGAGCAATGAGGTGGGCGTGGAGCCAAAGCCTGTCACGCTGCTTTATGTGGCCGGAAACAACGTCGTCCAGCAGCTTGACGACGGCAAGACTTATGCGCTTTATGCGCACATGATCCCCGGGAGCCTGAGGGTGAAAATCGGGGACAAGGTGAAGAAGGGCGACGTGCTGGGGCTGCTTGGCAACACCGGCAATTCGGGCGCGCCGCACCTGCATTTCCACATTGACACGAGCAGGGACGTGCTTTTCGGCGAGGGAGTGCCTTACGCGATGGATTACCGGTATGTCGGGAGCGTGGACTGGAAAGCCCAGATGGGCGATGATGGCGCTTGGGTTGCGCCTGCTGCAAAGTCCGTGGCCATGGAAGGCATGCCTGTGGACGGGGATATCGTGAACATGGGCCCGCAGCAGAACGGCTCGCTTGTGCGCGCGGGGGCGTTTGAGGGCGGGGTGAAGTACAGGACGGCGAATGACAAGTTCACGGTGCTGGATTTGCACGGGAGCTTCAGGGAAATGGGGAGGCAGTACGGGTACCTCATGCGCGAGGAGATGCGGGAGGCGTACAACAGGACCATGAACGAGACCGCGGCGATGGGCATGGGCAAGGCGCAGGTGGACGAGGCGAGCAGCATGCTCTATGATTCCATGTCGGAGAAATACGTGGAGCTCATGGGCGGCATGTCCGAGACCTCGGGCCTCACGCTCGAGCAGCAAAAAGAGCTCAACGGGGGCGTCATCAGCCTCATCAATGCATATATAATGAAAAGCGAGAATGCCACTGCAGGCTGCAGCGGCGTTGCGTTCTGGGGCAATTACTCGAAAGACGGCAAGCTTTACTTCGGCAGGAACTGGGACATGATAAAGGACCTGCTGGTGCCTTACTTGCCGTACATGACGCTCGCAGTCTACCACCCTGACAGCGGGAACACGGTTGCCAACCTTGAGTGGATCGGAGAGGTCTATACCGAGACCGCGATGAACGACAAGGGAATCTTCTTGGAGCTGAACAACGGGCAGCAGCCCGACCCGGCCCACTTCGGGAACAGGCCGTTTGCAGCAGTCAAGCTGCTGGACTTCATGTTCGACTCCTCCACCATGGAGGACATTGACAGGGAGTTTTCCACGACCTATCCCTCCGACTCGTACATAATACAGGTGGCAAGCAAGGATGCCGCCTACTCGTACGAGTGGTCATCCACATACGGGGCCAGGAGGAGGTCTGAGAACGCGAGCGGGCTGCTTGTCGCATACAACAGCTTTGTGCCGCCTTTCCCCGCAGGCTGGGCTGCGATCGCGCAGCCGCCTTCCGTGGACACCAGGCGCGCGAACTTCCTGAGGATGGCCAACTCGCCGGAGTACAAAGGCAAGATGGACGAGACGCTCATGCAGCAGTTCCTCGCGCTTCACGCGCGCGACGGCGGCGGCAGGCTGTCGGGCAACGTCTACCAGGTGATTGCGGTGCCTCAGGACTACAAGATGTGGCTGCACGGGCAGAACTACTCGGGCTGGGAGGAAATAGACCTCAAGCCGCTGTTCTTCCCTAAGGCCAGCTAAGCGCGCCTGCCTGCGCTTCTTTTGCTTTTTCTATTGCAGCCAGCATCATTGCCGGGCCGTCAATCCTGGGCGTGTGCACGCAGGCGAGAAATGCATTCTTAAACATTGCCTGCAAAGGAACGCCGAGGTGTTTGTTTTGGGTAAGCCGTTCCTGTTCGCCGCTCTTCTTCTTGCCGCTGTGCTTTCGCTGTCTTTGCTCGGATGCGCCTCGCAAAACCAGCCTCCTGCTGCCAACAACTCGCAAATCGCCGGCAACAATTCGCAAATCGCCAACCCGGCATCGCAGAACTGCATAAGCAAGGGAGGAACGCTTTCCATTGTTTCCGAGGCAGGGGGCGAGCGCGGCATCTGCACGCTCCCGGGCGGCGCGGTGTGCGACGAATGGGCTTATTACCGTGGCGAATGCCCGGTGAAGACCGGCCCGGCATCGGACGGAATCACCATAAGCATAGTGCCGCAAGACGAGGCAGGCGCGGCGCTTGAGAGCGGGAAGCTCGACTATTACCTTTCCCCGCTTTCAGCTGTGGATGTGCAGGGAATAAAATCAAACCCAAGCACCGCCGTCGCGCTTTACCCCGCAGTCTCCACATTCATGGGCATCTACTTCAACCCGGCGCCTGCCAGCGCGGGAATCAACGCGTTCTCAAGCCAGAAGGCGCGCTTTGCGCTCAACTTCCTGATCGACAGGGAGAAAATCGCGCGCGAGGTGTATGGCGGGGCGGCGTTCCCGATGGTTTCCATCCCGTGGCCAGGGCACCCGAGCTATGCCTCGATTTCATCTGCAGTCGATTCCTTCAACATAACTTATGACAAGGCAAAGGGGATGAAGCTGCTCGGCGAGGCAATGGCTGGGCAGGGCGCCACCATGGTGAATGGAACCTGGCGCTACAACGGCGCGCCAATCACGCTTGTCATGCCATTGTACAACGGCACGGGCGCAAGTAGCACCAGGTTCATGCTTGCTGACATGGTGGCAAGCGACCTGAGGGCGGCGGGCTTTGCCGTGCAGACGCCGAAATTCGACGATTACAATGCCATGCCCCAGTACACGACAGACCCCCTGGAAATGAAGTGGAACGTCGACGTGTCTGGGGCGGTGTTCTATGGCGCCTCGAAATACCAGCCTGCATATTTCCTTGCGCCCGACCGCCAGGGCGGATGGTGGCAATACAACAGCACTGCCATGGCCGCGGCTGAAGAAATGATGGGCAATGCCGCCACGCAGGCGGAATGGAACAGCGCGAATGATGCGCTTGCAAGGCTTTGCATCAACGATTCAATCGGGCTGTGGCTGGTGGCGCTTGACAGCGATTACGGGGCGGGAAAAGATGTGCAGGGCATTGTGGACAACCGCTTTATCGGGATAGGCGACTACGGCACAGCCAGGCAGGCGAGCGTGAATGGCAAAAAAACGCTATCCATTGGCACGCCTGACCTTTACGACGCGAAAGCATCGTGGAACCCGGTCGTGGTGGAAAGCATATACATGATGGGCCTGCTCAACACGATACACGACCCTGCGTGGACGGCCGACCCGGCGACGCTTGAGGAAAAGCCGTACAGGTGGGGCTTTGCAATAGAGAAGTACCCCGAACCCCAGCCGCTTCCGCAAGGCGCTTTCATGTGGAGCGTGGAGGGCAAGAAGTGGGTGGCAACGCCTGCCAACGCAACTGCAAAGACCAAGGTGACATACGACCTCTCAAGGTACATCGGGGCAAACTGGCACAACGGGCGGGAGATTGGCTGGGCGGACGTGCTTTACTTCCTTGCCAGCACAAGCGACAGGACGTACGACTCTGAGAAGCAGAAAATCGCATCCAGCCAGTACAAGGGAACGCTGGATGCAGCCGTGGGATACCGCATAAGCGGCAGCAAGCTGGAAACATACCTGGGCACGCAGGACCTGGATGAGGGCAGCATGCTTGCAGTGGCGCGCATGTTCCAGAGGGCTGCGCCCTTTGAGATTTATGCCGCGGACGATGTTGTGGTTTTCGCACAGAAGAAGTATGCATACGGGGATGTGGCGGGCTCGGGCCTGCCCCCGCTCTCCCTGGTGAACGGGAGCCACATAAGCGACGTGCTTGCGGCGATGGGCAGCCTCACTGACGCGCAAATCGCGCCCATGGTGACTGCCGATGGCGTGAACTACCTTGGAAGCGGCGAGCTTTCCGCGCGCCTGAAGGCGGACAAGGCATGGAACGCGGAGCACGGCCACCTGGTGATAAGCGACGGGGCGTTCTACCTCGATTACTACAGCCAGGCAGACGGCTCGGCGCACCTCAAGGCATTCCGCGACCCGCCCTACCCGTTTGCGGCAGGCGCGTGGCTGGAGAAATAGGCTTGCCCTTTTCTGTTTTTTGCCCTTTTCTTTTTTATTAAAGCCAGCGTGAGCGCGAAACGCCGCGGCGCCCCTACCAGATTTTAGGGACGGGGCATGTGCGCAGGAAGTTCATCTTTTCATTTTCGTAACCCGGCGTGGGCGCGCTGGGCGTGCAAAGGCGGGGGTCGGTGTGGCGGGTTTCGCCTGTCTTTTTGTTGGTGTACTCGAACCTTGCAGGGTCCCACGGGTCGGTGATTATCTGCCTTGAAGCCCACTCCTCGCGCACTTTCGAATTATGGTCCGCCACTTCGTTCCATCTCTTCTCGTAATATTCAAAATCCCAAATCCTGCTTGCCGCCAGGTGGTAAAGCGGGCCGGTGCTTGAGCCTGCCTTGGGGCCCGCGAGATGGCCCATCGCTTCCTTGTACCATCCTTCGGCCGCCCCAACCCCGTGCAGCTCGAGATTAAGCTCGCCGAGCAGGAAGCAGGCGCCCCCTAGGATTTCCTCGCCGGCATTTTTTGAACGCACGTAACCTTTCCACGCGCTGTCGGCTTCCATCAGCGCGGGCCCTGGCTTTCCAAGAAGATAAAGCGCCTTTGCTTTCGCCAGGGAGAGGGGCGCCCCGTTTTGCCGCCTCATGGGGTGGTTAAAATCCAGCCGCGGGATGATGTGCGATGCGCGCGTGAAGCATTTGCACGCCTTTTCAAGCGAAGATTCCGTCCCGCGCCAGAAATGGATTGCCGCGAGGTTGCAGTGGGCCTGGAAAAGCCTGCCGTCCAGCTCCGCCTTTTCAGCGGCGCTGCAGCCATCGAGCTGCGCGCCAAGGCCCCTTATCTCCTGCTTGAGGTAGAAGATGGCCAGCCGCTTGCGTTTGCGCCCGGACTCGTATTTTGCAAACGCATGGAAATCCTCCGCCATCCTGCAGTGGTCCTTGCTGAAAAAGGACTTCCAGGCCGCATTGGCGAATACCTTTGCCTCGTGCGCGAACGTTTGCGTGTTTCGCGCAGGGGCCTTCATGAAGAGGGAAAAGCTGTTTGCCATTATGTAAATATATGATAAATGGTTTTTAAATATATCCCGCCGCGCAAGGCAGCCTCCCTTTTTACGCATTTTGGCGCTAAAAATGCCGGTGATGGGATGGCAGTTGCATTGGCGGGCATGAGGGTCGAGAAAGTGGTCGCGGCGGCAGGCTTCAATTCGCGCAGCAACCCGACCGTGATGGCAGGCATCGTGCGCTCGGATGGAAAGCTTTTCTCCTTTGCCGTGGACCAGGGCGCATCAACTGGAAAGCGCGAGGGGCTTGAGCTTCTCGACAAGGGCGGGCTTTTCGGCGGGAAGGGCGTTTCAAAGGCTGTGAAAAACGTGAGGGAAACCCTTGCGCCGCTAGTGGAGGGCATTCCGCTTGCCACTTCCCAGAAGGATTTCGATGCGGTGCTGCGAAAGGCGGATGGCACAAAATACCTTACAAATCTCGGCGCAAACGCCGTGCTTCCCCTGTCGGCCGCGTATGCGCGCGCACGCGCAGATGCCATGGGGCTGCCGCTCCACCAGTACCTGAACAATGAAATAGGGAATCCATTCCCCATCCGCTCCCCCGTGCTTTTCATGAACGTCTTCAACGCAGGCAAGCATGCAAAGCAGGCCGAAGGCGCATTCCCCGGGCAGGAAATAATGATAGCCCCTGTCGGCGCGAAAAATGCCGCGCAGGCGCTGGAGATGGGCGTGCAGGCCTGGGCAATGATGGGCAAGATGCTGAAGGAGAGGAAACTGCCCATCTCAATCGGCGATGAAGGGGGCTATGCAAACCCGTTCCCCACAGCGCGCGAATCATTCGGGTTCATAAAGGAGGCGACGGAAAGGGCGGGCTTCGGGTGGGGCAGGGACATTGTGCTTGCAGTGGACCCTGCGGCATCGGAATTCTTCGGGAAAAACGTGCACGATGGCGACGAGATGGTGCATGGCAGGAAATACCACTTTGAGAACGGGAAGCTTTACCTCCCGGGGCAGATGGGCGTCTTCTGGGAGGGCACGGCAAGGAGATACCCCATCCTATCGATGGAGGACATCCACGCGCAGAACGATTTTGCAGGCTGGAAATCCACCACGAAGAACATTGGAGGGCACATGCAGCTGGTGGGCGACGACGTTTTCTGCACCAACAAATCGCTCCTCAATATGGGCATCCGCGAAGGGATTGCGAACTCCGTGCTGATAAAGCTCAACCAGAACGGCACGGTGTACGGGACGCTCGAGGTGATGAAGCGCGCGCTGGAAAAGGGCTACACCGCCATGATTTCGCACCGCTCTGGGCTTGGGATGGACGACTTCATTTCCTACCTCGCCCTGCTCACGGGCCAGATAAAGGCTGGCTCCTCGCGCGAAAGGCTGATGATATACAACCAAATCATCCTGCTTGAGGAAACGTACGGGCTCAAGTACGCCGGCATCCACGCGTTTTCGCCTGATGTGCAGGCATACTGGAATGCCGCGTGGAACAGGTGAGCGAAAGGCAGCCATCATGGGGAAATATGCGGCAGGCAAGGGGGCGAACCGTATGGCAAATGGCACGGAAGGCAGGGGGGCAAGCCGCGCGGGCAAGGGCGCGGCAGGCAGCGATGCGGCAAAGCGGAAGCTCACTCCTGCAGAGATGGAGAACTACTTGAGGATAAAAAAGCGCCTGTTCGAGCTTTATGAGGAGGACGGCAAGCTCCGCGCTGAGCTGGACAAGATGGGCCTGAAGTTCGAGCGGAAATGGTGGCACGGGCCGCTAGGCAAGCCGGCTAATTTTGAAGCCTGATGGGAAACAGGCGGCGCTGGCGCCTGGAAGAAGGCGGCACGGCTTGAGGGAGCGCGGCCAAAGCCGCAGGGGTTCCCCGGGCGGGCCCGGGAAACACTTATATTGTTTGCATCCGATTCTCCCGATGAGGTGGTTTGATGAAAGGGTTTCTCATGATAGGCATTGTTTGCGCGATGCTGCTATTCGGCTGCGCTTCGCAGGGAACGCCTGCCGCACAGGCGCCGCCGCCAAGCCCGCCGGCTGCGGCCGCCGTGGCGCCTCCCGCCCCGCCCGCGCCGGCTGCGGAAACTCCGAACGAAAGCAAGGCTGAAACCTCGCCTCCGCCCGCGCCGGCGGCATCGCCTTCGGACGCGCTTTTGGGCTCCCTCAAGGCAAGCCTCGGCTGGAAGGTCGTTTATGACGTGACCACAAGCGCTTCAGGCTCCTATGAGATGACGCAGTACCTCAAGGGCGGCAACTCCAGGACGGACATGGCGGTCAGCGGAATGCAGGTGAGGACATACATGGTGTCCGGCAAGATAAGCTCGTGCGCGCTTGTCGAGGCCAGCTGGATGTGCACCGACCTGAGCCAGGCGGGCGCCCAGTCCGCCGACCTGAGCCAGCAGCTGCAGAGCGAGGAGGCAAAATACACAATCACGCTCGACGGCACCGAGGCGGTCGCAGGGACCACGGCAACATGCTACAAGCTGGTGAGCAGCGATGGCACGGCCCGCTACTGCATCTCCTCCGAAGGGATTCCGCTCTACCTGAAAACAGGCGCGGAGGGCGCGGAAATAACGATGAAGGCAAAGAGCTACTCCACGAGCGTGGCAGACTCCGATTTTGCCATGCCGACCTGAGGCGCGCTTCTTTTTTTTCTTTTTCCCGCCGCACCGCCAGCCTGCGGGCCGGCTGAGCCGGGCATGGCTGCGCAGCCGTCGCCTTTTTATCCTCTCTTGTGCGCGTATTCACCTATGACACGATTCAACAGGGTGCGCGCGAAAGCCCGCTCGAGAAGCGATTCGCGCTCGCCGGCAAATTCACGCCCGAGGGGAAGGCCGCAGGAGGAGCCGGAGCCCAAGCAGCACCAGAACAAGAAGTACGCCGAGCGCGCGCGCAAAAGGGCAATCCGCGAGGCCGAGGAGAACGCGAAGCGCATGCCTGCGCTCAACCTGCAGATGCTTGCGCAGGATGCGATGGAAAAATACGGCTTTTCGCACAAGCTTTCCCTCGTGGTGAATGCGAAGGCAAACGCGCACGACGGCTTCACGATAAAAAAAGTCGGCGCGGCCCTGCGCGACCTGAGGCACCTCATGTGGTCGTCCATCGACAGCTACTACTCGCACGGCGTGGACCAGATGGCGTTTTGCGAGCGGGGGCAGCGCCGGGAAATACTTGTGAAGGTGGCGATTGCGGACGTGGATGCGTTCGCGCCGAAAGGCTCCATCCTCGACGAGCACGCCGAGGCGAATGCCACGTCCGTTTATCCCGGGAAGGAATCGTACCCCATGCTTCCCGAGCAGCTGTCGGGCGACCTGTCCGCTTTCCCGGCCGATTGCGACAGGCTGGCGATTGTGGCGGAATTCGCAGTGCTTCCGCGCGGGAACGTGCGGTTCGGGAAAATCTGCCGCGCGTTCGTGAGGAACAAGGCGGAGCTTTCAACCGGCGAGATAAGCGCATGGCTGGACGGGCAGGCGCGCCAGGCAGGGCGCGGCGGGAAAGGGGGCGAGCCGGAAGAAGCGGGATGCGGGGACGAACTCCTTGGAATGTTCGAGGAGATGCCCGGGCTTGCGGAGCAGGTATTGCTCCAGGAGGAAGCGTCGGAAAGGCTCGGCAGTTTCCGGGCTGAGATGGCCGGCGCGCCCGTGTCCGAGGACAGGACGCTGGGGCTTTGCACCGCTGAGAAGGACAGGGCAAAATCGATAATCGAGAATTTCATGGTTTGCGCAAACAAGGGCATGATGGGACTCCTTGAAACCGCGCGCGTGCCTTCCATCCGCAGGGTCGTGGTTATCCCGAAGGATTGGTACGGCGTGGCGGAAGCCGCAGGGGCATTGGGCTTCACGCTGCCGGCCGAGCCGGATGCCGGCGCGCTTTCGGAGTTTTTGGCAAGGGAGAAGAAGGAAAACCCCGCCGGGTTTCCGGATTTGTCCGCATCAATCGCCAAGCTGCTGGGGCCGGGGGAATACGCACTGCTTGACAAGCGCGAGCCCATCGAGTATTTTTGCATTGCAGGCGGGGATTATCTTGTCGGGACGTCGCCGAACCACTGCTACATGGACCTGGTGGTCCAGAGGCTGGTGAAGGCCGCGGTGGCGCACACGCCGACGCCATACAGCAAGGCGGAGCTTGCCGAGATTGCGGCATGGTGCAGCGAGAGGGAGAATGCCGCGAAGAAGGTGGAGCGGACCGTCGCCTATGCAAGCGGCCCCGATGCGCCCTGAGGGGGCTTTTCACGCGCGCCACAGCAGGCTTTTTATTCCCAGCGCGCGAAGGCATTGCGGTGCATGCATGAGGACGTGGCTGAAGGCGCTTGCATTGTATGCCGCCGCATTGGCATCCGTGGCGGCGCTGCTTTTCGTGCCCGCAGGCACGCTTGACTATTGGCAGGCATGGCTCTACATGGCAGTGATGTTCATCCCCGCGGCGTGCGTGATGGCATATTTTTTGGCAAGCGACCCTTCGTTCCTGGAAAAGCGGTTCAGGATGAAGGAAAAGGAGCGCGAGCAAAAGGCGCTGCAGGCGCCAAGCGCGATAATTTTCCTCGCGGGCTTCCTCGCCCCCGGCATTTGCAGGCGCTATGGCATCCTGGACGTGCCGGACGGCATGGCGATTGCAGCCGAGGCCGCGGTGCTGGCGGGCTATGCGCTCGTCTTCCTGGTTTTCAAGGAGAACAGCTTTGCCGGAAGGACGATAATGGTGGAAAAGGGGCAGAAGGTAATCTCGACTGGCCCGTATGCATTGGTGAGGCACCCGATGTACGCGGGCGTGCTTCTGATGTACATTGCAACGCCAATCGCGCTTGGCTCCTATCTTGCGCTCATCCCCTTCCTGTTCATCATCCCACTCCTGGCGTGCAGGATAAAGAACGAGGAGGAGGTGCTTGCGCGCGGGCTTAAGGGATACAGGGAATATTGCGCGAAAGTGAAGTGGAGGATGGTGCCGGGGGTTTGGTAGGGGAATGCGAAGAAAGCGAAGCGGCGGATGACGCCGGGAATTCGGCAGGCAGCTTGGGCAATGCGAAGAAAACGAGGTGGAATCATGGCAATGAAATGGAAAACTGGCGGAGTGGTGCTGCTTTTTATGGGCGTGGTGTTCCTGCTCATGAACTACGGCATACTCTCATCCGACCTGTGGAAGCTCTGGCCCGTCCTTCTCATCGTGGTGGGCGCAGGCATACTGCTCAAGGATGAAAAAAAGAGGTAGCTGCCCATTTCCGTTTTTTTCCGTGCCGGCCGCCCAGCGCCCAAACTTTCCCTTGGCCGGCGGGCGCTTTGCGCCCCGGCAGGGCGGGCATCCAGAGCCTGTGCTTGCCGATGGGCACTATCCTTGCGAGCGGCAAACCTGCGTCAGATCTTGTGCTTCCCTATCGGCACGATTTTCGCGCGAGGCAGGCCCTTTTTCTTGTGCTTCTGCCACTCCTTGAGCGGATAGAGGCGGTACATAGACTTGCCTATGCGAAGAGTCCAGCGCTGGTCGCCTTTTTTCATCTCGTATTTGGTGGCCGCGCCGACCTCGACGAGCGTGTACAGCCCCTTGCTGTTGTGCTGCCATTGCGCGACTACAAAAACAGGCTTTTTCTTCACCATTCCACCACCTGTGCATGATTTGGGGCCGGGGGTTTATACGCGTATGCCGCCTGCCAGGCAGGCTGCTCAATGCAGGCGCGGGGCCATCCTTGGCGGGCGGCTTGCCCCTGGCAGGCTGCTTAATACATGTATGGGGCGTATTGGAAGCAGGCTCATTTCTCAATGGCAAGCACAGGCAGCGGAAAGCATTGGCAAATGGCTCAGGTGAAACAATGAAATCATACTGCTGCGGCTATTGCTGGCAGAAATACAGCTCGAGGACAAGGAAATGCGCCTGCGGCAAAAGCAGGAACCAGGTTTTGCAGCGATAAGCAGCGCTATTTCTTTTTTATGAAAGTGCCCAGCCTCAGCTCATCGAACGCCTGTGCAAGCTCTTGTTCTGTATTCATCACAATCGGCCCGCCCCAGGCAATGGGCTCGTGAAGAGGGATGCCCGACACCAGCAGGAATTTTGCCTGGGAGGCGCCTGCCTGCGCCAAGATTTCGCCGCCGGCGCCGAAGAGCGCCACCTGCCCTTCCTTCACCAATGTGCGCGCGGAGCCAAAACTGACTTCGCCTTCATGGACAAATGCAAAAATATTGAAGGCCGGCTTGGTTTTGTGGGCCATGCCGCTGTGCGCAGGCATGGAAATATCCAGGAACTCCGCCTCGATTGCAAGCCCATGCACCGGCCCACTGGCGCCATTCACCTTGCCGCAAACCACTTTCGCGGTTGCATCGCCGATTTTTGTTTCTGGTATTTCGCGTGAAGTTATGCCGCGGTAAGTCGGCGGGCACATCTTCCCTTTTGCAGGAAGGTTCACCCACAGCTGGAAGCCTATGCTTTTGCCTTTTGTTTTCTTCGGCATTTCCTGGTGGATGATGCCGCTTCCGGCAGTCATCCATTGTATTTCGCCCGACTTGATGGAACCCGAGTTTCCAAGCGAGTCCGCGTGGTCCACCTCGCCGTTTATCATGTACGTGACGGTTTCAATCCCCCGATGGGGGTGCCAGGGAAAGCCGGCCATGTAGTCGTCAGGATTGCCCGAGCCAAAGCTGTCCAGGAGAAGGAAGGGGTCGAGAAGATGCGCCTCGGCATTTGAAAACAGGCGGAAAAGCCTCACGCCTGCGCCGTCAATCGTGTATCTGCCCGTGATTATCCCCGAAACCTTTCGCGCGGCCATTGCACCACCCAACAGGCGGATATTCCCTGCCATTGAATTTATTACTTCCTGTTTTCAGGGACAGGCTGCCAGCGGGGCGTTCCCCGCCGCTTCCTGTGCCGGGGGCAAAAAGCTGCAGCCTGCCGGCGCCCCAAGAGGGGGGCGTTTATAATGGATATGGAAAATTGATGGGAAGCAAAGACGAAGAGGGCTGCGGCTGCTGCGCTAATGAGAAATGGAAAAACAAAAAATCGGGGTTACAGCCCCTGCCTTTTCTTCCTTAGAACGAAGAAGGCGACCGCGCCTGCCACCACCGCGATTGCGCCAGCCATGAGCGCTATGCCAAGAATGCCCGCGCCGTTGTCGGCAGGCGCTGGGGCTGCGGCCGGCTGGGCCGCAGGCTGCGCGGACTGCGTTGATGGCAGCTTGCGCGGTATCCAGACTGACGGCTCTTCAGGCGCAGCAGGAGGCGGGGCTGCGGGCGCCGCTGCCTCCTGCTTCTTCGCAGCCATCGCATAGGCCGTGAAGTTCTTGGCAAGGGACGTCTTTATCCACCTGTTTGCGCTGTAGGAAAGGGTCTTGGACTCGCCTGCCGCAAATGTCGGGAAGCTGAACGTCACGGTCCAGCCTTCGCGGCTGGTGTACGGGGGCGCAAATGCCACTTCGTTCAGTGCAGGGAATGCGGACGGGATGGTGTCCGTGAAGACAAAGTCGGTCATTGAGCATCCGCTTCCACCCATGTTCTCAAGCGTGGTGGTGAGCACGGAGAGGTTGGTTGCACTCTTCATCTCGCGGGTGATTGCCACTGTGCAGGAGTTGCCGAGCCCGATGTCAACGTTTGTAGTTGCAGTCTGCTTGGCGGAGGCT
>JBAZBT010000007.1:1751-18456 GCA_041671345.1 Candidatus Micrarchaeia archaeon | reverse complement strand
GCTTTCCAAAATACTACCTTTTGTTGTTTTTTATGTCTGTATATATGCAAACCTTTAAATATATGCCACGAAATATAACATCTGCAAGAAATGCCCGTCTTTTGTTCTGTCTCTGACAGAAAACTGGTCGCCTTGCCAGCGCTTTGCGCTGGCCTACTTTTTACAACCTTCAGCCGGAGGCAGATATGCCGCGGGCGGAAAAGGGAAAAAGTGCAACCCAAAAGGAACTCCTTACTATAACCTCATAACGGCAAATTTACGTTCGATAAAGTTTATTTACCCTTCCCCTGCGCTATTGTGCGGGCGGCCGCCAAAAGCGACCAGTCGCGCACCTGTTCCAGCACTATGAGCGCAATTATCGCCATCAGGCGCACGTTTGCGTCGCTGGAGGCAAGCAGCAGGTAGATGCAGTAAGCCATGGGCGCAAGCACGATGTAGCGCAGCACGAACGTTTTCATGATTCCCAAATGCATATATTGCCCCTAAAGCATCTTTTCCTGCCCATTCACGGCGCTAGAACATTTTGCCGAGCGCGCCTGCAATCCAAGCTTGCCCGCCGCATCAGAACATCTTCGCCGCAAGCTCCACCATCCTGTTGGAGAAGCCCCATTCATTGTCGTACCATGAAAGCACCTTGGCGGACTTGCCGATTGCTATCGTGGAAAGCCCGTCCACCACGGATGACGCCGGGTTGTGGACGATGTCGGAGGAGACGATGGGCTCCTCGCAGTAGTCCATGATGCCCTTCAGCTTTCCCTGCGACGCTTTTTTCAGCGCTGCGCCGATTTCCTCCTTTGTCGCCGCCTTGCCAAGCGTGCAGGACAGGTCGTTGATGGAGCCGACAGGCGTGGGCACGCGAAGGGAAAGCCCGTCAAGCTTTCCCTTAAGCTCGGGGATTACCTCGCCTATTGCCTTGGCTGCGCCAGTCGTCGTTGGAATTATGTTCACCGCCCCTGCCCTCGCGCGGCGGAAGTCCCTGTGGTGCCCGTCGAGAATGAGCTGGTCGTTGGTGTAAGCGTGCACGGTTGTCATGAAGCCTGACTCTATTCCGAAGTTCTCAACCAGTGTCATTGCAACAGGGGCAAGGCAGTTTGTGGTGCAGCTTCCAAGGGAAACTATGTTGTGCTTCTTTTTGTCATATTTGCCGTCGTTCACGCCAAGCACTATGGTGGCGTCGGCCTCGCCTGACTTGCAGGGGGCGGAAATGAGCACTTTTTTCGCGCCTGCCGCAATGTGCTTGGACGAGCCTGCGCGGTCGGTGAATGCGCCCGTGCACTCAAGCACAAGGTCCACGCCGAGCTTGCCCCATGGGAGGGCGGCGGGGTCGCGGTCGGCGGTGATTAGTATTTCATGCCCGTCAATCGTGAGCTTGCCCGGCTCGCCCTTTGCGCTGCCGTCGTAGTGCCCCTGCGTGGTGTCGTACTTGAACAGGTGCGCGGAGAGCTTGGGGTCGTGCGTGTCGTTTATCGCCACGATGTCGAACTTCTTGCCGACAAACCCGCGCTCGAACGCCGCGCGCGCAACCAGCTTTCCAATCCTTCCGAAGCCGTTTATCGCCACTTTTATTGCCATGTGAACCCCCCTGAATAGAAAGTGGATGGAAGAACGGGGAGCAATAATAAAAAAGTGCCTGAGCGTGCAACTTGGCTGGCAGCACGCCCGGTTTTTTAACTTACCCGGAAAAATCATCCGCGATGGAAAAGAAGGCACAGAAGCGCCGCGCGACGCTCATTGACGTCGACTACAAGATAGTGGATGACAGGACGGTGGTGCGGCTTCTCATGAAGGGAAAGCATTTCTTCAGGCTTTACGCGCATTACGAGCCCTACTTCTACGTGGATGCGCCTGCGGGCGCGGAGAAGGAAATCCTTGCGGCAAAGGCGCAGTCGCGCGAGAGGATGGTGTCGCCCGTGAAGCTTGAGCGCGCGAGGATGAATGTGCTTGGCAGCGAGAAGGAGGTATGGAAGGTTTATTGCGCGCGCCCGTTCGACGTGCCGTCCGTGAGCGGGGCGCTGAAATACCCCTGCTACGAGAACAACATCCCGTTCGGAAGAAGATACATGATTGACAACGGGCTGGCGCCTTTCACCGAGATTTGGTACGTGCGCGAGGGGAGGCACATAAAAAAGATAATCCGCACGCGCGAGGCAACCCCTGCGTTAAGGACAATGGCGTTTGACATCGAGACTTACAACCCGAAAGGCATGCCGCAGCCCGAGCGCGACGAGGTAATCATGATTTCCTACGAGATGGATGGGGAGAGGCGCGTGATTACGAGCAAGAAAATCGACCGCCCGTTCGTCATCGCGTGCAAGGACGAGCGGGAGATGATAAAGAAATTCCTGTCCGTCATCAAGGAAAAGGACGTCGAGGTGCTGCTCGGCTACAATTCCACGGTCTTTGACCTGCCATACCTTGCGGCGCGCGCGCAGGTAAACGGGCTGGAGTTTTCAATCGGCAGGGACGGGAGCAGCTTCCGCGTGAAAAGGCGCGGCATCCGCGACGTTGCCGAGATTAACGGGCGCATCCACGTGGACCTGTATCCGCTGGTGCGCTTCATGGGCTTCATCGGAGCGTTCAAGATTTCAAAATACACGCTTGAAAACGCATACACCGAGCTTACGGGGAAGAAGAAGCTCATGGTGAAAAAGCTGGAAATCTACAGGATGTGGGATGACGACGGGCTTGTGAAGGAGCTCGCGGATTATTCGGCGTTCGACTCGCAGGCGACCATGGAAATCGGAAAGCTCCTGGTGCCGCTCATGGTGGAGATGGGGCGGCTCACGCGCCTGCCGCTTTTCGACGCGGTGGGGGCGACAGCAGGGCAGCTGGTGGAGTCGCTTCTCATGCAGAAAAGCTTCGAGCACCACCAGATTATCCCGAACAAGCCGAACGACGCGCTTGCGCAGGAGCGCGAGCTTGGCCCCATACAGGGGGCGTTTGTGAAGCTGCCGCAGCCTGGGATTTACGAGAACATGGTGGTGTTCGACTTCCGCGGGCTGTACCCGTCCATCATCACCTCGCACAATATCGACCCGTATACGCTCAGCCCCCCGGAAAGCGTGCCGGATTCGGAATGCTACATTTCGCCGAACGGGCACAGGTTTTCCAAAAAGCCGCGGGGGCTGCTGCCCGTGGTGCTGGAGGAGCTCATAAAGAAAAGGGGCGAGATGAAAAACAGGCTGAAGAAGGCGGAGAAGGACACGCCGGAATACGAGCAGCTCTTCGCGCGCGTGCAGTCGCTGAAAATCCTTGCGAATTCGTATTACGGGTACCTCGCCTACCCGCGCTCGAGGTGGTACTCGCGCGAGTGCGGGGAGTCGGTGACCGCGTGGGGAAGGCACTTCATCCAGGAGACCATCGAGAAGGGCGAGAAGGCGGGCTTTTCCGTGCTTTACGGGGACAGCTTACCGCCTGAAAGGAAAATCGTGGTGCAAAGGCCTGATGGTGAAGTTGCATTTGTGAAAATCGGCGAGTTTGTGGATGCGCATGTTACAGACAAGAGACTGGGCTCTTACAAAACTTTGGCGTTTGATGGAAAGCGACTTGTTTTTGCGCCAATAAAGCGCGCGATAAGGCATGACTATCCAAAAGAAACGGGGGGCTTGCTTGAAATCATAACTAGGAACGGAAAAACAGTGGTAACGCCACAGCATTCAGTCTATAAGTATGATGGAGGCGTAAAGCTGGCTGATGCCAAGGAATTGAAAACAGGCGACTTCCTGGTATCGCTCACAAATGCGCCTGCGCAGGAAATCTACAAGGAAGGGCACGAGTTCGACATTGCAACGCTTGACTTTGGCAAAAAATCAGGCGAACTTTGGCTTTATTCCGATAGGCTGCAATTCCCTGCAAAGAAAGGAAAGTGCCCGTACTGCGGCAAGGGAGTGCTGCTCGCTAATCACGTATCGCTGATGCACAGGAGCAGGCGTGTTCCACTTTCACAGGCAAAACAGTCGAAATTCGAATACCTGGGTTCTGAAAAAGCCAAGGGCGGGAAGATTCCCCGCCGCTGGAAACTTACGCGGGAGCTTGCGTGGCTTTTCGGCTATTATGCCGCAGAAGGCTCTGTAAGCGAAAGGAGCGAAAAGCACAGCAAGGAAATGGTTTCGTTTGGAAGCCAGGACAGAAAAGTGATTGAACACGTCAAAGAAATAATTGAGAAATCCGTAGGATGCGACCTGGCGATTATAGAGGACTTCGACTCACGCATCCAGAAAAAGATGTTCTACTATCGCGTGCAGTGCGTGGCGATCGGCGCTCTTTTCGCCCATGGTTTTGGACTTGGGAAGGGAAGCGCTGGCAAGCGTGTGCCTGAAATTATCCTAAATGCAGAGGAGAAGCTGAGGCGGGCATTCCTCGACGGTTATTTCGAGGGGGACGGCACGAAATGGCACGACCCCAGGTACAGGACGCATTTCCAGAAAATTAGCACAAAAAGTGAAGAACTGGCGATGGGAGTGCAATATCTTTACAAGACTCTTTCCACTAGGCAGAAAAATGCGTTTGGGAAAAGGATTGAACACGTTTATTGGCGCTATAGGAAAGACAAGCAGGGAATAATAGATCTGCGCTTCCAGGCAGTCAAGGAAGGCCAGCATGAAAACTTCTGTGCTGCAAGGATAAAGGAAATAAACCGCGTGGAATATTCTGGGCACGTTTATGACCTCGAAGTGGAGGGGGCGCACAATTTCGTGGACGCTGAGGGGCTTATTCTTGTCCATAACACTGATTCCATATTCCTCCTCATGGGGGAAAAGGAGAAGGAGGACGCGCTTTCCTTCATGAAAAAAATCAACGACTCCTTGCCCGGCGACATGGAGCTGGAGCTTGAGGGATTCTACCCGCGCGGCGTGTTCGTCACGAAAAAGCACATGGGCAAGGAGGACAAGGGCGCGAAGAAGAAGTACGCGCTCATCGGCGAGGACGGGCGCATCAAGATACGCGGGTTCGAGCTGGTGAGGCGCGACTGGTCAAACGTCGCGAAAACCACGCAGAGGAAAGTTCTCGAGGCAATCCTGAAGGACGGCAGCAAGGAAAAGGCGGTAAAGATAGTGAAGGACATCATTACGGAGCTCAAAGGGGGCAAGGTGCCGCTCGAGGACCTCACAATTTACACGCAGATGCGGAAGGACCCGAACAAGTACGATATCGTGTCGCCCGAGATTTCAGCCGCGAAGAAGGCCGCGGAGGCGGGCATGCAGATAGAGAAGGGGATGATGATAGGCTACGTAATCACCAAGAAGGGCGCGACCATCTCGGACAAGGCGCAGCTTGTCGAGCTTGCGCGCGATTATGACCCGAACTACTACATCGACAACCAGGTGCTCCCGTCTGTCCTGAAAATATTGAAGGAGCTTGGCTACTCCGAGGACGACCTGAAGTTCAAGGGCGAGCAGAAGGGCCTGAGCTCGTTTTTCTGAGGTGAACGCGTGGGTGCTGAAAAAATAGTTTTTGCCGCCCTGGCGCTCGCGCTGCTTGCCGGCCTGGCATTTGTCGCGGCGGAGTCCGCCCCTAAGCAGCCGGTGGCATTTTTCGCCTACGGCACGAACCTTGCGAAAAGCGCGATGAATGCGCGCGCGGGCGGCTTCCTCAACGCCACCAAGGCGGGCATTTGCGGGTACGGGCTTGTTTTTGCAAGCCAGGACGCGCGCCCCGCGGAGTTCGGGGTTGCCACCGCCATCCAAAACAACAGCGGCTGCGTCGAGGGCGCGCTTTACTACCTCACGCAGGGGCAGATGGCTGCACTTGACAGGCAATCGGGCGTGCCGGGCTTTTACGAAAGGAGGGCGGTGAAGGCGGCATTGCCGGGCGGCAGCGCAGTGGATGCGCAGGCGTACTTCCTGGCGGGAAGCGTGCACCGCCAGGCGCCCTCGCGCCCATACTACCTTGCGGCGCAGGGCGGGATGGAGGAATGGGGCTATGGCGCCGCCGCCCTGAAAAACGCGGCAGCGGCGGATTGACAGGCGGGATTGGAACATGGCTTCGGCAGGTTCAGGCTAAAACCCCGCCACGAGATAGTAAAGCAGGTCCCCGAAAAGCAGCGTGAACGCCAGCCCTATGAACAAGTAGGGGAGGAAAAACGGCATGCCGGTGTAGACCGGCACTGATTTTATTTTTGCGCGCTTGAGGGCCGCGATTGCCTTTTCACTGATGACGGGCGGAAGATTGAGCTTTTTCGCAAGATGGGGCATCTGCTCAAGCGCCATCACATCCTCGCATTGCAGGCGCGAGACAGGGATTTTCTCCACCATGCTCGCCTTTATCTCGGGCATGAAAAGCGAGAAGAAGATGAGCGCTGCGCTGAGAAACCCGATTATTGCGAAGTAAGAGGAAGGCAGGGGCATGGGAAGCGAAGAGGCGATGGAGCCGAAGACGGCGAGCGCAACCGCCATCACTGCGGGCCCAGCCATTTTTTGCAGCGTGAATTTTATCTTTCCGCGCGAAAGCTCATGCGAGATGTAGGGGATGAAGCGGCAGAGCATGTGCGCTATGAAGGCGATGCCGGTCGGCGCGAGTATTGAGAGGAAAAACGGGTAGGGGACGTACTGGGGCGCCGCAAGGAGCGGCTTCGGAAGGTAGGGGATTGCAAGCGCAATGCTTGCCATCACGAATACGTCCGCGCCCCCAAGCTGCCCCATCCTGTAAAGCGCATAGGTGATGGCGGCGACGAGGGTTGCGGTGAAAAGCGCCTGCATGGAAATCGCAGCGTCGAAAAAAACGACGTTGAGGAGCAAGGACGCGCCCAGGAAGCACCATAGGAGCGAGTCCGGCACCCATTTCTTGTTGAATGCGTCGCAGTAGGCGGCAGCGCCGGTGAATGCGGCGGCCACGAGGATTCGGATGCCGATGCCCGGGACCGCTTCGGGCGGGGAGAGCATGGAGAACGGGAGTTCGAGCATGCAGGGAAAACGATGAGCATGAATAAAAAAGCGCGTGCGGGGGTTGGCCGGCTGCCCAGGCCATCGCTAGTCTTTCACGGTTTCCAAAAAGTAGTCGTGTATCGCCACCACGTCGAGCGAGTCGCAGGCCGCGCGGCAGGAAAGCGCGGAGGAGACGCTCGGCTTCGTGCGCCCGGCGTCGGAGTGGATGAATTCCTTGATGTATGTGCCCGCCTCCGCGAGGATGCGGAGCCGGAGCTTCCCGCCCTCGATTGGCTGTGCGCTGATTTTGTAGACCGTCCTTTCGCGCAGCATGTCGCTCCTTCGCGCAAGCACGCGCGTCGGCGTGTGCTGCCCAAGCGCCGTGCCTGAAAGGGCGGCAAGCTTTTTGGCATCCGCCGCCGTGAGCGGCCTGTCAGCCGAGACAACTGCCTCGTATTCCTTCTCGAAATGCGAATTGCAGACGCTGTCGATGAAGCCCTTGCGCACGAAACAAAGCCCGACGGCGCGCACGTTTTCGTTCTTCCCAAGCCCGCGCTCGATGGCGCGAAGGTCGGCCATCCTTTTCTTCGGGGCGGCAAGCTCCATCACGAACGGGCGGCCGTTCCCCAGGCAGCGCACGTCAACGTCCTCCCTGCCGCTCGCATGGAGCGTGCAGCCCGATGCGCCGAATGCCGCCATGAGGGCCCTGCCTATTTCCTCCTCGACGGACGGGTAGTTCATGCCGCTTCCGCTGCAGGACGGGCATGCCGCGCCCTTGCCCCCTCCCGCTGCAGGCGCGCCGGACCCCTTTCCGCCGCATTCCGAGCAGTGCCAGCGGCTTTGGCAGAAGCCGCGCGCAAGCTTCACATAGTGCCCGTGGATGTAGAGCTGCATCGGGCGGGCGATTGCCTTTTTCGCAGTGAAATCGAATTCGAAGGAAGCGTCCGCCGAGCGCTGGTCGTTCTTCTTCCCGGAGGCGGCGGCAATCCGCTCTGAGAGCCGGGCGTTGGCATCGTTTTTCAGGGAGGTGAATTCCCCCGGCACCAGGCCGGTTGCAACCTCGGCCTCGCGCATGAGCATTGCGCGGGAGAACGAGGATGAGACGGAAAACGTCCCCCATTCGAAGGCGCCTGCCTGGGAAAGCGCGCTTTCCACGAGGGAAGATATGGAGGAGAGTGCGCCCTGGCAGATGAAGCAGCCGTTGCCGCTGCTGGCGCCGCATATTTCCGCGCGCGAAAAGAGCCTGCGCGCGCACTCGCTGCAAAGGGGCGTTTTTTCCACAGCTAAGATGGCGAGGCGCAGGGTTTATTAATCTAGTTTCCGGAGCCCTTGCGGGCAGGGTGAAAAGAGGTATTTTGCGGATGTTTACGAAAGCCTTTTAAATGTGCATCTGCAGAAATAAGATGGTAAAGAATGGATATGTGGTATTTCTGCCCAAGAAGGTGAACAACATGCCCCGTGGAAAAAGAATCGTGATTGAAAAGGTCATCAACGACCCGGTCGTCAGCAGGCTCAAGTCGATGAAGCTCTCGGACATGAAGGCCAGGCGCGCCTCCGAAGAGAAATCGCTCCACTCCAGCATTTCCGACATTGTCGGCAAGGCAAACGACCTGTATGCGCAGGACAAGCTTGAGCGCGAACGCCTGAAGGGCATGGGGCTGTTCTCGGTCGAGGAGGCGTATGACGAGCTCAAGAAGGGCGGCGTCAGCCTGTCCTATCGCGCGTTCGGCGGCCGCGTGGAGAGGCGCTCCGTGCACTCGGTGAAAATCGGCAACAAGAGGCTGATCCCCAAGCCGGTCGTGCACGACTGGATTGCGCTTGCGAATGAATACTACACGGTGAAGCAGGCGTTCAGCGAGCTCAAGAAGCACGAGAAGCTCAACCTGAGGGCGTTCATAGGGAGGATTGAGAAGAACTCGGTGCCGTCCCTGAAGATCGGGACAGCCCGCTGGGTGCCCAAGTCCGCAATAGAGGGCATGGTGCATGTCTGCAAGAACTACTACGACGTCGGCGACGCGGTCCAGGAGATGAACTCCAAGGGCATCCGCATAAAGAGGAACGCATTCGAGAGGCGCCTTGACAGGAACCGCATTCCGCACGTCAAGATTGGCGGCAGGCGCGTGATTGCGAAGGACGTGCTCTCCGAGCTTGTGGGCAAGGAGCTCGCGCTCGCGGGCAAATCCCCGAGGATGCCGTAGCTTTTTCTTCCAGTTTCATTTTTCTGTTTTATTTTATTTCCCTTTTAGCGCGAGCGAGAACGCCAGGCGCGCGCTTTCTTCTTTTCTTGCCGGCTTGCAGCCGGCGCCGTCACTTTGCCTTGGGAATCTCCTTTTTCTCCTCAGGCGGCGCGCGCTTTTTCCCCGCGAAGAAATAGTACGCGGCGGCTGCGAGGAATGCGATTGAGATGAGCGCGAGCGCTGCTGTTTGGGGCAGGCTGCCGCCCGCGCCTGCTTTTGAGAGCGCGGTGTTTGCCGCGCGTATCGCGCGGTCGGACGAGGCGAGCGAGTCGGAGTACATCGCGCCTGCGAGGAAATCCTCGGCGCGCGCCACCTCGTCGCCTATCTGCCTTGCGTCCTCCGCCCCTGCGCGCGATTTCACCTCGGCAAGCGCCGCCCGCGCGACCGACAGGGATGACGAGGCGGAGGATGAGAGGGACGCAAGCGCGTCGGAGAGCGACGCGTGGAGGGAGGCGAGCTTGGCATGGGATGAATTTGCCTGCGAAAGCGAGTCCTGGGGCGAAAGCGATGGTTTTTTCGAGGCTGCAAGAAGCTTGTCCGCCTCCGAGAGGCGGGCGGCTGCGGCTGACGGGGTGAACGGGAGCTGGCGGCGCGGCTGCGCGGCTAACGAGGAGTATTGCGACGAATAGTTGGCAAGAAGGGGCTCCACGGCGGAACGCAGCGCCGCATAATCCGAGCGGATGGCATCCGCCTGCGCCGACATTTCCGATGCGCTGTCGGCTGAGGCCCGGCTGATGGATGACAGGGCGGACAGGGCTGATGACGAGCGCAGAAGCGACTGCGCAAACTCGCCTTGCGTGTAGAGCCCCTGCGCATCGGACAGCTCGCCTTGCGCTTTTTGCATGAGCGTGGAATTGCCGGGGCCCTGCTTTTGCACGGCAGCGTACTTTTCAGAAGCCGAGGACAGGGAGGAGAGCGAGAGGGCGGCAAGGGAGGAGGACACGTCCGTCTTTGCCTTGCGGAGGATGGAAACCGCCTTCTGGTATCCGCCCGCGTCGGCTTCATCGGATGCGGACGCGAGGGATGATTGGTACTTGAAAAGCATGGATGAGAATGCCGGCTGCGACGGAGAATTGGCAAGCTGGAGGGAATTTTGCACGGCGGCCATGGAGGAGAGCGCGCTTTCCGCCTCTGATTTTTCCTGGAGGAAAAGCTGGTGGTCCCCGGCTGCATAGGGCATGCCCTGCGCCTCTTTCCTCAGCTGGGAGAGGATGGACAGCGCCTCGTTGCTCTTGCCCTGCGACGACAGGCGCTTCGCCTCGGCGAGCGCAAGCGCGTCCGCGGACCGGTTGTAGGTGAGCACGAGGAGCTCCGCCTGTGAAAACGCATCGGAAAGCGCCTGGGCTGCGTCCTGGATGGTGAAGGAGACTGAGAACGACGCCCCCTTGCCCTTGGACAGCGGGGAGAACGAGAATGCCAGCCGCGTTTCGCCGCCGTCCTCCGCCGCCGATGCGCGCAGCACCCTTTCGCCGGATAGCGGCACGACGCTCAGGTTTGCAACGCCATCATATGGCTCGTAGACGGAAACTTCGGCGGACGGGCAGCCGATCGAGGGAGGGGAAACCGTGAGCGTGTAGGAAACTTCCTTGGCGCCAAGCGGCAGCGCGCCGTATTCGCGAGCGGAGAGCGAGGTTGCGAACGGGTGCGGAGCCTCATAGGAAATGATGAGCTCGCCCTTGCCGGGCGCCACGCCGGTTATTTCCCCCCGAAGCTCGCCCTCGCTGCCATCTGCAAATGAAGCGAGGGGGAATGCCTGCCCCGAATAGGAGGCGGACGCCGAGCGGGAAAGGGCGGGCGCGGGCTGCATGACAAGGAGGGCGGGGATTGCGCGGGATGAGATGAACGAGATTGCGCGGCGCGCCTGCGCGGCCCCTTCCGTGGCGGAAAGGCAATCGTCCTCGGAGGACGTTATTTGCGCGGGCTGGTCTTTTTTCATGAATGCGAAGGAGAATTGCTGGAGCGGCGAGACGCTGAAAACGGAAATCGCCGTTTTGCCCTTGTCCGGGTAGGCGTCGGACAATGCGTCCCCGCCTGAAAAATCCGAGGAGTACAGCGGCACCGAGGTGCGCACGGCAAAGGAAACCGGGGAGGGGGATGGGAGCGACGAGGGATTTTTCGTGGTGATGCTGGCGCTGTAATCGGTCTGCCTGCCAAGCACGGGCATCCCGTAGGTTTCGGACACTTGCGAGTTTTGCGAGAGGGCGGCTGAGAGGTATTGGGGCGCCTGCTGATGGCACGACAGGATGATTGAATCGAGCTCGCGCTCCGATTGCTTCAGGTGCCCTGCAGATGCCTCCGCGTCAAGCGTTCCCGAGGGGAAATACCTTGAGAGCTGGCTTGCCCTTTGCGCGAGGGATGGCGCGAATGCGCGCATCTCGCCTGAAAGCCCGGAGGCGGCGGCATATTTTTCCTCGAGGTAGGAATACCCCTCGTATATCCTGAGAAGCAGCCCGCGCCGGTCGCTTTGGACGGCGGAAATGACGGATGAGATTATGTCCTCGGACGGCGAGGAGGAAAGGAGGGCGCGGTAGGCGGAAAGGGTTTCCTGCCCGTATGCCACGTCTATCCCGTCCGTGCCGGCCAAAGAGAGGAGGGACGAGTATTTTGAAAGCTCCTGCCCTGCCTCCGAAAGCCCGGCGGCCGCCTGCTGGCTTTGCGATGAGGCGTATGCGCGCCCGGCCAGGCGAGCGGCATCCGCGTATGCCAGGTAACGCGCGCCAAGGGAAGGAAGCGAGCCTGCGGACGCAAAATGCCCCTCGGCTTGCATAAGCTCCCCGCGGGCTGCGGACATGGATTGCGCCGATGCCAACGAGGAGGCGGATGCCCCTGTGGAGGCCTGCGCCAGGGAAATCGCCTCCTGCGCCGCATTTTTCGAGGACAGCACGGCCGATTCCGCGTTTGAGCGCACCAGCCGCAGGGAGGCGATGGCGTTTTGAGATGTTTCCGCCGATGACTGCGCGTCCAGAATCGCCTGGGAAAGGTAGTTGTCCGCGCCTTTTGAGGAAAAGCTCGCCTGGGACGAGGACAGGAGGGACTGCGCGCGGGCGAAATCCTCCTTTGCCCTAAGATAGCCGCTGTAGATGCCGGTGTAGCCGCTGCCCACCATGAGAAGGGCGCCGCCCGATGCAAAAGGCGGCGTGTCCCCGATAAGCTCGAGCTTTTCGCCGCCAAGCAGGGAAATCTCGGCGGAAAGCCCGCGGGACGCGCCCTGCGCGGAGAGCTGCCATGAGTAGTATTCGTCAAGCATCCGGCTTTTTGCGTCGGAAAGAAGCAGGTAAAGCGAAAGGGCGCGTGCAATCGAGGAATTCCCGCCGCTGCCGCCAAGCGCATTCAGGCGCCCGGAAAAGCCAGCCTGGGAAAAATCCGGCAGTTGCGGCGATGACGCGAAGTAACCGTGCGTTTTTTGGTATGCCGCCTCTTCGCTTGCGCAAAAGCCGCTGCCGCCTGCAAGCAGCGACTCGGCGTAATTGAAGGGGCGGGAAGCGGCGCCTGAATAGCCGCTGGAGCCCGCCCCGGCCTTTGACAGGAAATCGTATTCCGCCTGGGCAAGGCGCGAGAGCTCAAGCGCGGCAGACTGCAATGAATCGTGCGCGGACGCAGCGTGCCCGAGCGCCGAGGAGTATTGCGACGGGTAGAGCGAGACGAACCGGCTGATGTCGGACACCTTCAAAAGGATGTTGATTTGCACCAGCGAGGAGAGGAAGAATACGTTTGTGAGCGGGAAGGCGCCCAGCCCGAAATTGTCGCGCACGGCGGATTGCGCCCCCAAGGAAAGCTCGTGCGAGGAGGCTTTTGCCGCCTTCGCAAGCGCAAGCTCGCCGGATGCGCCCGTGAGGAGGGACGCGGGCGCGGAAACCGCGCTTCTCTGCCCGGCAGGCACGCCCGCAAGGAGGGCGCTTCCGTTCGCAAGCGATATGTTTTCCAGCCCGAGGCTTTCGGTGGAATTGTCAAAGGCGAACGCGTATGAGCTGATGGACCAGATGGTGATGATGTTCGGGTTGCCGGCGATGTAAGACGGGTCCTGCCAGAAGCGCGGGAGCGGATTGGCGGGAAAGCATGCCTCGAAGCTTGCGCCGCCCGAAGCAAAGGTTGGCGCCATCAATGATGAAAAGCACAGGAAAACCAGGACGAGGCGCCCCCCTTGCCACCCCATGACAGCATTTCCACCGCAATTTTATTATGATTATCGGGTTGCGGTTTCCCGGCGGGGGGCAGGCTTGCCCGCCCCAACATCCAGCCAGGAGGCAGCGTTTTTCTCGGCGGCGGGCTTTGCATCGCCTTTGCCATTTGCCCGGCCCTTACTTTGCGTCGGCTTTCTCCTTCACGTCGGCTTTGTCCCTGGCATCCGCCTTTTCCTTTGCCTCGGGCTTGTCCTTGGCTGCGGCGGATTCGTGCCTGGCATCCTTGGCAGGCGCCTCCGGCGGCTGGTGCGGCGGCGGGGCCTCCTGCTTTGCCGTCTTGTGCTCGGCTTCCGCAGCTTCGCATTTCTTGGACAGGTCGTCAAGCGTGAGCGAGAGGTAGGCGCCTTTTTCAGTGAGGTGGAAAATGTTCTGCTTGCCCTTTTTCTCGGACGCGACGATTCCGAAAGTCCGGAGATTTGTGAGAAGGTTTATCACGTGCACATAGGACGAGCCGGACACGCGCGCGAGCTTGGACGGGTACCACGTCTGCTCCGCGTCCTTGAGGAGGAGGAGGATGGCGCATGGCTTGGGCTTGAGGAGAAGCTGCTTGAGGGCGGATGGCTTCTGCGCCGCCGGGGCGGGTTCGCCTGCCAATCAAGCACCTCGGAGGCGGGCGCCGCGCAGCCGCCCGCTTGCAAGGCGCGCCCGCATGGCCGCCTGCGCGCAGCAGGGATGTTCATTTGCCAAGCAGGCACCTCTTCAGGATGGCCATCCGCACAGGCACGCCGTTTTTCGCCTGCTCGAAGTATTTTGCGCGGGCGTCGGTGTCGAACTCTTTCGGGAGCTCGTCCATCTTGGGAAGCGGGTGCAGCACCGCCATGCCTTTCGGGGCCGCGCGAAGCGCACCCATGCCGAGGCGGAACTCCTGGGACATGCGGAGCGCCTCGTCGGGGTCGGCAAACCTCTCGCGCTGCACGCGGCAGATGTAGAGTATGTCGCATTTGGCGAAGGCCGGCTTGGGAATCGCGCGGATGCTTGCGCCAAACTCCTTTTTCGCGCGCGAGATGACTTCGGGGCCCATGGCAAGAAGGGAGGGCGAGCAAAGCGTGATGTTCGCCCCGTACATTGCAAGCAGGTGCAAAAGCGAGCGCATTGCGCGCGCATGCTTCAGGTCGCCCATCAGCGTGACATTGAGCCCGGCAATCTTTCCCTTGAGCTTCCTGATCGTGTAGATGTCGATGAGCGCCTGGGTGGGGTGCTGGTTGCCCCCGTCGCCGGCGTTTATCACCGGGTGCGCCGCGATTTCCGCCGCAAGCTGGGGCATGCCGGGCTGGGGGTGGCGGATGACGAGCGCGTCGGCGTAGCCATCCATCATCTGGATGGTGTCGGCATATGTCTCCCCTTTCTGCGCGGAACTTTTGTCGGAGTAGAAGGCAAGGGGCGTGGCGCCAAGGCGCGCGGCTGCCGACTGGAACGAGAAGTTGGTGCGCGTGGACGCTTCAAAGAACATGTTGGCGACGATTTTCCCGGCCAGTTGCCTGATTGGCCTGCCTTTCCTGAGCAGAGCCTCCATTTTCGAAGCCTCTGAAAGGCAGGCATCCGCCTCGCGCTTGTCGAAGTCATAAACCGAGAGCAAATCAGGCATGGCAACACCGTAACTGGTGTGCAAGCAAGTTTTATATGGGGAACGCCCTCCATCGCGCGGGCGCAGCACGGCGCCCGCGGGCAAGAGGCGCGCCGGCGCCGCTTTTTGCCACCCGCGCGCCGCAGGCGCGCGTTTTATAATGTTTGGACGCGATTTTTCGCCAGGTGAGAAAATGAAGGACAGGAATGTTCATCTTGGAAAGATAGTGAAGGGCGGGCGCGTGCTCATACTTGCGATGGACCAGGGCATGGAGCATGGCCCGGCAGACTTCAATGACAAAAACATCAACCCGGAATATGTCTGCGACGTGGCTGCGCGCGGGGGCTTCACGGGATTTGCGGTGCAGAAGGGGATTGCGAAGCACTACAAGGAATGCTATTCCGGCAAGGTGCCATTGGTCCTTAAGCTCAACGGAAGGACGAACATTGTCCCGAAAGACGACATTTATTCCTCGCCAGTCTGCTCGGTCAAGGAAGCCGCGGCGCTTGGCGCGGATGCGATAGGCTACACGCTTTACGTCGGCTCCCCGCGCGAGGCGGACATGTTCCGGGACTTCGGCGTTGTTTCCGCTGAGGCGGACGACTATGGCCTGCCGACCATAGTGTGGGCTTACCCGCGCGGGAAATACATCAAGGACGAGAAGTCCGTCGAGTCGGTTTCCTATGCCGCGCGCGCGGCGCTGGAACTTGGCGCGGACATAGTGAAGGTGAATTACACCGGCAGCGTGGATTCGTTTGGGAAGGTGGTTGCCGCGGCGGGAAGGTGCAAGGTGATATCTGCCGGCGGGAGCAAGCAAAGTGATGATGATTTCCTAGACAAGGTGCATGACGTTATTACTGCTGGTGGAGTGGGCATGGCGGTGGGCAGGAACGTGTGGCAGCACGACAGCCCCATGAAAATCACGGAGGAAATCAAGAAAATCGTGTTTAAGTAGCGCCAGTCCTTCATTTTTTCATTTCTTCATCGGCTTTCCTTAGCATGGGGTTTTGGGCTTCCGTTTCAAGCGCCGCGAATATCGAGCGCATTTCCACGCTGTCCCAGTCTATTGAGTAATACGCCTTGGAAAACTCCTTGTTTGCGAAAAGCGATTCCTGCCAAGCCCGCTCCATCTGGCTTATTTCATCTGCCGATGGCTTTTTCCGCTCGCGCGCGTTGCCCAATAGCAAATCAACCGGAATACGCTCGTCGGTTGAAAGAGGGTAATCCGGGAGCTTCAGCCCGTAAAGTTCCTCGATTATTCCCTTGCGGAGCTGCAGTGAGAAATTATTGCCGCGGTTTCGGAGGTCGGTTCCTTTGGAGAACTGCACCTGGAGGGTTTTGATTTTTCCGCCAAAATCCATTTCAGAAATCTGGCGGTCGATTTCCCCGAGAATCCTTGCTTTTTCAGCCGGCAGGCTTTTCGGGTCGGCATAGAGGTCGGATAAATGCATGCCTGACATCGCGGGGTTTGGTGAAAATTGCGGGGTGTAATAGATGGTCTTCTCGCCCTGGAATTCGTATGATTGCTCTTTCTGGCCGAAGAATTTTGCCTGGAAAAACAGCTTTTCACGAAGCAGGCCATCGAACAGCTTTTTGAAATCGCTGTTTGAACCATAGTATTGCTTGATTATCTTGGGATTCGGGGCGGGATACTCCAGGTGGTCCGAGTTTTTCAGGGGAAATTCGTTCAACCCTGCATAAATCGCGGCAATTGCAAGCGCATCGGATATCGACGCGCCAGGGGGGAGCTTGCTTTTTGCCTGTTGGAAGATGGGTTTCAGCAGTGTAATGAAGCCTTGCATGTCGAAAGAGTCCGGGATTACCATCCCGCCATAACCAAGCTCCTTGCGCAAATGCCCG